>DASQUY010000522.1:0-10089 GCA_035641055.1 Acidimicrobiales bacterium
CCTGTCGGGCGACGGGCTGCTCCTCACCTCCGCCCACGTCATCGCCCCCGGGCGCGTCGGGTCGGCCGTGTTCCACGACGGAGCCGAGCTGCCCTACGAGGTCGTGGGCACCGACCGCCTGTCCGACCTCGCGGTGGTGCGGGTGTCCGCGGGCCACCTGCCGGCCGCCGAGCTGGGCGACGCCTCCCGGCTGCGGGTCGGCCAGCTCGTCGTGGCCGTGGGCAGCCCGCTGGGCTTCGCCGGGTCGGTGTCGGCCGGCGTGGTGTCGGCCGTCGGGAGATCGCTGCCGGCGGTCGACGGCCGGCGGGCCCGCATCGTCGACGGGGTGATCCAGACCGACGCCGCCCTGCACCCCGGCAACAGCGGCGGGGCGCTGGCCACCGGCGACTCCCGGGTGGTGGGCATCAACACGGCAGTGGTCGGGCCCGGCATCGGCCAGGGGCTGGGCATGGCGATCCCCCTCGACGCCACGACCACCGGCATCATCGGTGCCCTGGTGGCGCACGGTCGGGTGCATCGGGCCGAGCTGGGCCTGTCCGGCGGCAGCCGGGCGCTGCCCCCGCGGGTGGCCGAGCGGCTGGGGCGGCTCCGGGGCGTCGAGGTGACCGGCGTGGTGGCCGGGAGCCCCGCGGCGCGGTCGGGGCTGCGGCCCGAGGACATCGTCGTCGCCCTCGGCGGTGAGCCCGTGGAGACGATCAGCGACATGCAGCGCCTCCTCACCGGTGACGTGGCCGGCCGCAGCCTCGAGGCCGAGATCGTCCGCGGCGGCGAGATCCGGCGGGTCCGGGTGGTGCCCCGCTCGCTCTGATCAGGCGTCGAGCGGGATGCCCGCTCGACGCGGCGCGGGCGGAGATCCATCTCCGACCGCCGTAGGCTCCCGCCGCGTGGCGCTCCTCCCCATGAAGGCCACGCCCGGCAACCTGCCCACGGGGCCGGGCTGGGTCTACGAGGTCAAGTGGGACGGGATGCGCCTGATCGTCGACGTGGAGCCGTCGGGGGTGCGGGCCTGGAGCACGCGGGGGCGGGAGGCCACCGCCGCCTTCCCGGAGCTGGCGTCGCTCGCCGACGCCCTCGCCCCGCTCGAGGCCACGCTCGACGGTGAGGTGGTGGCCCTCGGCGACGACGGCAACCCCAGCTTCGAGCGCCTGCAGCACCGCATGCACGTGACCTCGGCCGCCGACGCCCGCCGGCGGGCCGAGGAGGTGAAGGTGGCGTTCGTGGTGTTCGACCTGTTGTGGCTGGGCGGCCACGACGTGTGGGGCCGACCGTGGCGTGAGCGCCGCCACCTGCTCGAGCAGCTCGCCGACGACCTTCCCCCCGGGACCGACGTGGCGACGATCCACGACGACGGCCCCGCGCTGCTGGACGTGTGCCGGCAGCGGGGACTCGAGGGCGTCGTCGCCAAGCGGGTCGACGCCCCGTACACCCCCGGCCGGCGCGCCCGCAGCTGGGTGAAGGTCAAGGTGCGCCAGCACGACGAGATGGTGGTCGGCGGTTGGGCAACGGGCGAGGGCAACCGGGCCGACCGCCTCGGGTCGCTGCTCGTCGGGTACTACGAGGAGCCCGGTGCGGGGTTTCCCCAGCAGCCGTTGCGGTACGCGGGGCGGGTGGGCTCGGGGTTCTCGTCGGCCGAGCTCGACCGCATGGAGGGGGTGCTGGCGGTGCTGGCGGACGAGCGCTGCCCGTTCGAGCCCCGCCCGCCGGCGATCCAGGCCCGGGGTGTCCGCTGGGTGCGTCCCGAGGTCGTGGTGGAGGTCGCCTACGGCGACTGGACCGAGGACGGGCGCCTCCGCCACCCCGTCTACATGGGTCAGAGGACCGACGTCGACGCCGCCGAGGTGGTACGACCCTGACCGAGGCCGCGCAGATGGGCGCCGGGTCCGGGCCGGGGATGGGCTCCGGATCCGGGCCGGGTCCGGGCCGGCTTCGGGCCGGCCCGAGGCTATGGGTTCCATCACCGGCAGCCCGAGGTCACAGGTTCCGGATCCGCAACCCATCGCCTCGGGCTCGCTCGGGTGGAACCTATGACCTCGGGGTTCCGCGCCCGCTTCCTGGGGCCGAGCCGGGCGTCGACATGCGCCGAGCCTCTAAGGTCCGGCCCGTTGGAGCGCAACGTCGGTGACAACATCCGCCTCACGATGCCCGCCACAGCCGCCTCCGTGCGCATCGCCCGGGCCGGGGCGGTGGCATTGGCCACCCGTGCGGGGTTCACGTACCGCCAGGGTGAGGAGCTGCGGCTGGCGGTCGGCGAGGCGGCGGCGTTGCTCGCACCCGGGGACGACGGCCGGGGCGCGCTGGAGGTCGTTTACACGGTCGAGGACGAGAGTCTGCGCGTCGACCTGTCCCTCACCGACGAGGGGACGGCGGTCACGGAGGTGCCCGACATCGCCGTCGCCGTCCTCGACGCCAGCGTGGACAGCTGGCGGGTCGGCAACGGCGGGCACCGCATCGTCCTGCGCAAGCACGTCCCGCCCGAGGAAGCGGACGACGACTGACCCACACAGGACTGAAGGTCACCGGCCGGTGTGGCCGAAGCCGCCGGTGCCGCGGCTGGAGGCCTCCAGGGCCTCGACGGGCTCGAAGGCGCCGTGCTCGATCCGCTGCACCACGAGCTGGGCGATCCGGTCGCCGCGCCGCACCTCGTAGTCGGCATCGGGGTCGGTGTTGATCAGCAGCACCCGGACCTCGTCCCGGTAGCCGCTGTCGATGAGGCCCGGCGTGTTGAGGCAGGTGACGCCGTGCCGCAGCGCCAGGCCGCTCCGGGGCTGGACGAACCCGGCGTAGCCCTCGGGGATGGCGACGGCGACGCCGGTGCCGACGAGGCCGCGGCCGCCGCCACGCCGCAGCATGACGTCCTCGCGGGCGACGAGGTCGGCACCGGCGTCGCCCGGCCGGGCATAGTCGGGCAGGGGGAGGTCGGGGTCCAAGCGGAGCACGGGGATACGGACGACCGGGATGCGCACCACGCCCCCATTGTCGCTCGGTGCCGGGCGGCACCCGGGGCACCTACGCTCCCGAGCGTGCTCGTGTGGATGGACCTGGAGATGACCGGTCTCGACCCGACCCGGCACGTGATCGTCGAGATCGCCACGCTGGTGACGGACGACGGCCTGGAGGTCGTGGCCGAGGGACCCGACCTGGTCATCCACCAGCCGCCCGCCGCCTTGGAGGCGATGGAGGACGTGGTGCGCGAGATGCACACGAAGAGCGGCCTGCTGGCGGCCATCGAGGCGTCGACGGTGTCGCTGGCCGACGCCGGCCGCGCCACGCTCGACTTCATCAAGGCACACGTGCCCGCCCCGCGATCGGTGCCGCTGTGCGGCAACTCGATCGGCACCGACCGCCGGTTCCTCGCCACCTACCTGCCGGAGATCGAGGACTACCTGCATTACCGCTCGGTGGACGTGTCGACGCTCAAGGAGCTGGCGCTGCGCTGGGCACCCGAGGTCGTCGAGTCCGCCCCCAAGAAGGACTCGACGCACCGGGCACTCGACGACATCCGCGAGAGCGTGGGCGAGCTCCGCTGGTACCGCGACCACCTGTTCCGCGACCTCGACACGCAGGCTGCACCCGCGGACTCGAATGATTGACCAGCGGGTCAAGGTAGCCTGGCCGGCGTGTCGACGCCCTCCCCCCGCCCGCCACGTCAGGAAGCCCAGCCCGCGAGCCACGAGGTGACCGAGGTCGCTCCCGGGGTGCTGCGCATGCAGCTGCCGATCACCATGCCCGGTCTCGGCCACGTCAACTGCTACGCCCTCGAGGACGAGCGGGGGCTGGCGGTCGTCGATCCCGGTCTGCCGGGGCCACCCACGTGGCGGGCGATCAACGACCGGCTGCGGCAGGTGGGGGCCAAGCCCCGCCACGTCCACACCGTCATCGTCACGCACAGCCACCCCGACCACTTCGGCAGCGCCGCCAAGCTCCGCTCCGCGGCCGGCGCCGAGGTCGTGACGCACCGGAGCTTCCGCACCTGGCTCGATCCCGACGAGGAGACCAATCCCGACGCCGTCGACGCCAGCGACGCCGACGCCCCCGGTGCCCTCGGCGACCCGACCGACGCCGGCCCCGGCGCCACGACCGATGCCGACGGCACCCGAAACGGCGGTCGACGGACGTCCCGGCCGTTCAGCCCCCTGGACGGCAAGCTGCCCTGGCGCGACGCCGAGGTGGCGCCGCCGCCCAGGAGACTCGGCAACCCGATCCGCCGCCGCCTCATGCGACGCTGGATGCGGGCGCCCGGACCCACCCGCCGACTCGAGGATGCCGAGGTGATCACCCTGGCTGGGCGCGAGTGGGTGGCAGTGCACACCCCGGGCCACACGCACGACCACCTCTGCCTCCTCGACCCCGCCGAGGGACTGCTGCTCGCCGGCGATCACGTGCTGCCCACCATCACCCCCCACGTCTCGGGGCTGGCGGCGGGAGCCGATCCGCTGGCCAACTTCCTGGCCAGCCTCGACAAGGTGCGTGAGCTCACGGGTGTGCGGTTGGTGCTACCCGCTCATGGCCATCCGTTCGACGATCTCGTCGGCCGCGTCGACGCCATCCACCGGCACCACCGGGAACGCCTCGACGCCATTCACCGGGCCACCGCCGAGGCGGGGCGTGCCACGGTCGAGGTGGTCACACAGCAGGTCTTCCACCCGCGGTCCTGGGGGCAGATGGCCGAGAGCGAGACCTACGCCCACCTCGAGCACCTGCGCCGCCAGGGCCGCGTCATGGTCGACGATCAGGGCCCCGCACTGGTCTACGAGGTGGCGGGCTGAGCGCCCCGGCGCCTGCCACCTGTTACATAATTCACGCCCGATCGCAATAAATGCGTTGACGCGGGGTAGCGGCGCGTGATGGCCTGGTAGGCCCATGGCACTCCATTGCCACTGACGTGACCCACCAGGTAACGCCCACCCGGGCGAGAGAGGACGGAACAGGACCGATGCACGCCGGCACCATTGGATACAGCGGCCGCAGGGCCGGTGCCGCGCGCCCGGTGATCTGCGCCCGCCTCCTCGCCGCCGGTGCCGGTGCGCGCGCGCACCAGAACACGTGGCTCCCGGGGTCGAACGGCATGTACGCCAAGTCGGTGTCCGCCACCTTCCCGGTGTTCATCACCGATCGGCCCCCTCGACGGCTTTCGGAGCGCTTCCCCTGAGCAGGATCAGGCGCAAGAGCGCGAAACCTCCGAAGGCCGTCGGGACACCCCGGCGGCCTTCTTCTTTGTCTGACCATCTTCCACCAGATCCCTGACAACCAACCAACCCAGCCAACACACGAGACACGAGGGAGTGGGCCGATGATCGCCCCACTGGCACCCGACGAGACCATCGACCTGAGGGACCGAAGTCCCGGCGAGGGCGAGCCGGAGGTCCCCACCGGTGACAACTGGTGGGCACACGCCCGCTGCAACGACGGCAGCGGTCGGCTCGCCCGCATGTTCTTCAGTGACGAGCTGCAGGACATCGCTCGGGCCAAGAACATCTGCGCCACCTGCCCGGCGATGATCCCCTGCCTCGAGGGCGCGCTCGAGCGCCGGGAGCCGTGGGGTGTGTGGGGCGGTCAGCTGTTCGTCAACGGGAAGATCCTTGCCACCAAGCGGCGCCGGGGACGCCCACCGAAGCAACCCCGCCCCGAGGACCACGTGCCGGAGATCCCCATCCCCGAGCACCTCCAGGACGTGGCGGTCGTCCGCATCGCCTGACGGCCACTCAAGGAAAGCGAACTTGCGGTGGTTAAGGGGGCCATAGCCCCTCTAACCACCGCAAGTTCGACGGGTGTTGACTGGAAACCAATGAAAAGCTATGACATCTCTTGTGGATGTCGAAGCTGCGCTTACCGCGATCGCCAAGCGACACCATGGCATCGTCACGACAGACTCGGCGCTTCACGCAGGCGCGACCTTGGAGTCGCTCAAACACCACGAGCGTCGGGGGCGGTTGATCCGGCTCAAGCGCGGCATCTACCTCGTTCGTGGCCACCCGCTCACCTGGGAGGCTCGGCTGTGGGCGGGGTTGTTCGACGCCGGACCGGGGGCGGTGGTGGCACTGCGGTCGGCGGGCCGGCTGCACGTCGTGTGGCAGTACCGCAACACCGACGCCATCGAGGTGCTGCGGCCCCGGGGCAGCAACCACCGCGTGACGCTCGGCCGTCTCCGTGAAACCACGCTCCTGCCGGCGGCCCACGTGACCGAGGTGGCGGGTTTTCCCGTGACGACCCTGGCGAGGACGTGCTTCGACCTCGCCGGGGACCCCGACCCCGAGCTCCGGGGGGTGCCCTGGCGGGACGAGGCCCACGAGCGTCGTGTTGCCCGCGTGCTGAACGACGCCCTGGGGCGGCGCGGCCTGGCGCTCGTCCACGAGGCCGCCGTGCTCGCCGCCCTCGGCGGGCGCGGCCGGCCCGGCACCGCGCTGGTGCGCGACTTGGTCGGCCGGTTCGGGCCCCACTACCAGCCCACGAAGTCCGACGGCGAGTCGCTGTTCGTCGAGCTGCTCGACGTGTTCGCCATGCCCGTCCCGGAGCGTCAAGTGCCTCTCGGTGATGACGACCTGATCGGCACGGTCGACTTCCTGTACCGGCCGCAGACCACGGTCGTGGAGATCGACAGCACGTGGCACGACGGCCCGTTGGATATCGAGGCCGATGATCTGCGCGACAAGCGACTGCGCGCCGCCGGCTTCGAGGTCGTCCGCATCCGCTACGGCGCTCTCGCCCTCCGTCCCGAGGAGGAGATGGGCCGACTCCGCACGGTCCTGGAAGCACGAACTTGCGGTGGTTAGAGGGGCTATGGCCCCCTTAACCACCGCAAGTTCGAGAGGGGGGTGGGGTGAATGGTGGGGGGTGGGGCGCCGACGATACCGTCGGCGGTCGTGGGCTCCCGCCGCCTCCCCCTCCCGGCCGTGGTGCTGGCCACCGCAGTGGCGCTGGCCGCCGCGCTCGGCGTCGTCGCACTGCTGGACGACGACTCGGACGGCGGCGACCCGGCCGCCGACCCGGCCGGGGCCGACGATCCCTACCAGCTCACGCCGGCCGGGGAGCTGCCGGAATCCACCGCCGACGTCGTGCTGTCCCCGCTGGACGGCGGCCCCGACCGCACGCTGGGTGACCTCCTCGGCGACAAGCCCATCGTCCTCAACTTCTTCGCGGCCTGGTGCCAGCCCTGCATCGCCGAGATGCCCGACATCGAGCAGGTGCACCAGGACCTGGGCGACGAGGTCACGATCCTCGGCCTCGCCTACCAGGACACCGACGAGAACGTCCGGGGCATCGTCGCCCAGACCGGCGTGACGTATCCGACCTTCGGCGACAGCGGGCAGGACGCCCTCACCTACTTCGAGGGCCTCGCCATGCCCACCACGGTGTTCATCGACCCCGACGGCACCGTGGTCGACGTGCGTAGCCGTGCCCTCGAGGAGGACGACCTGCGGGCGGCGCTCGACGACCTCTTCGGGATCGAGGCGCAGGCGTGACCGCCGGCGTGGACGCCAACATCATTGCCGCCGGCATCGGCCCCGAGCGTCCCGCCCTCTACCTCACCCTCGGGATGGTGGCCGCCGTCAATCCCTGCGGCTTCGCCATGCTGCCCGCCTATCTCGGCTACTTCCTGGGGATCGACAACCGGGACGCGCCGAGGCCGGAGACTGCCTCGGTCGCCACGGCCCTCCGGGTCGCCGTCGCGGTCTCGGCCGGGTTCATGGCCGTGTTCGCCCTGGCTGGCCTAGCAGTCGAGCTGACGTCGCTGCCCGTCTACGAGAACGTGTCGTGGATCTCGATCGCCATCGGCGTGGCCCTGTTCGCTCTCGGCCTGGCGATGCTCGCCGGCTTCGAGCCCAGCGTGCGGCTGCCGCGGCTCGACCGGGGCGGGCGCCGGCGCACGGTCGGGTCGATGTTCGTGTTTGGCGTGTCGTACGCCATCGCCTCGATCGGCTGCACGCTGCCCCTGTTCCTCGGCGCCGTGTCGGGCACGATCGACCGCGAGTCGCTCGCCGACGGGATCCTCGTGTTCGGCATCTATGCGCTCGGCATGGGGCTGGTGCTGACCGCCCTCACCGTCACCCTGGCCCTGGCCCGCACCTCGCTCGTGGGGTTCCTGCGCCGCGTGCAGCCCTACATCGGGCGGGTGGCCGGCGGGCTCGTGACGCTGGCCGGCGCCTACGTGGCCTACTACGGCTGGCTCGAGCTGCGGCTGGGCCAGACGGGCGGCGCCGTGCCGTCATCCAACATCACGGATGTCGTCACCGGCTGGTCCTACGACCTCACCGACTGGGTCGAGGAGACCGGCTCCGTGCGGATCGCGGTCGTCGTCCTCTTGGCGCTGGCGGTGGTCACTGCCGCCACCCTCGGCGTCCGCCGCGCCGCGACCCGCCGCCAGACCGCCAACCAATAGGCGAACTTGCGGTGGTTAGAGGGGTTATAGCCCCCTTAACCACCGCAAGTTCGGGCTTGAAGGTGTCAGGTCACTCCGTGAAGCCGTTGTCGGCCAGCCACTGCTCGGCGACCTCGGCCTCGGCGAGACCCTCGGCCTGGACCTCGAAGTTGAGGTCGGTCAGGCCTTCGGTGTCGAGCGCCGCGTTGACGTCGTCGAGCACGGCCGTGACCTCGGGAGTCGCCTTCTCGACGCTGATCAGCGGGAGGACGGCCTCGTTGGGGACGATGTTCATGTCGTCCTCCAGCGCGGTGAAGTCGTTCTCGGTGATCGCCGCGTCGGTCGAGAAGAGGTTGCCGCAGTCGATCGCGCCGGCGTTGAGGGCGTCGACGATCGGGGGGCCGATCTCCAGCGGCACGAACTCGCCGAACTCGGCACCGTAGAACTCCTGGAAGCCGGGGATGCCGAACGGCGAGCGCTCCGCGAACTCGGGCGGAGCACCGAGCGTGATCTCACCCGACACCTCGGCGAGGCCGCTGAGGTCGGAGAAGCCGAACTCGTCGATCGTCTCCTGGTTGCAGACGATGACGTCCTTGTCCTCGGCGGACGACGGCGTCAGCACGGTCAGGTTCTCCGGCAGCACCTCCTCGAGCTCGGTGAGCTGCTCCTCGACGTTGCTGGCCTCGGGAGTCGCCTCGGGGTCGTCCTGGCGCAGGACGAACGAGAGCAGCGAGTTCGTGTACTCCGGTAGGAGGTCGATCTCGCCGGTCTCGATGGCCGGGTAGTAGACCTCGCGCGAGCCGATGTTCGGCTCCACGGTCACCTCGGCGCCGGCGGCCTCCAGCGCGCCGGCATACATCTCGGCGAGCAGGACGTTCTCCGGGAAGTTGGCCGAGCCCACGGTGAGGCTCTGACCCGAGAGATCGCCGGCGGCGCCATCGTCGCCGGCAGTGGCGTCGTCGCCGGCGGTGGAATCGTCGTCATCGTCGCCGCACGCCGCGGCGACGAGGGCGAGCGCCGCGAGAGCGGCGATCAGGCGGATGCGCTTCATGTGCTGACTCCTCCAGCTGTGGGTTGGATAGGGACTGCGTCGGTAAGCAACGGCTCCCGGCGGCGAAGCCCGGCAGGCTGCGCCGATCGCTGCGCCAGGGCGAAAAGGCCCTCGCTCGCCAGGGCGAGCGCGGCGACGACGATCGAACCGCCATAGACCCGGGCGTCGTCGCTGACGGCGAAGCCGTCGATGATGAATCGGCCGAGCCCGCCCAAGCCGACAAACGCGGCGAGCGTGGCGGTGGCGATCACCTGGAGCACCGCCGAGCGGACGCCGGCGAGCATGAGCGGCGCCGCCAGCGGCACCTCCACCCGTGTGAGCACCTGTCTGGGCGTCATGCCCATGCCCTGAGCGGCGTCACGCGCCGCGGGATCGACGCCCCCGATGCCGGCGGCGGTGTTGGCGAGAATCGGGGGGATCGCCAGCACGGCGAGGACGATGACGACCGGCCACGCCTCGACCGGGTCCAAGCGGTTGAGGAGGACGAGCAGCCCGAGCGTGGGGAGAGCTCGCGCCGCGCCCGACAGGCCGACGGCACCCGCCTCGGCGCGCCCGGTGTGGCCGATCACCAACCCGGCGGGCAGGGCGATGAGGGCCGCGAGCCCGACCGCGACCAGCGAGTACTGGACGTGCTCCCAGATCCGCTGCAGGATGCCGGCAGGTCCCCACCAGTTGCCGGCGG
>DASQUY010000523.1:0-3962 GCA_035641055.1 Acidimicrobiales bacterium
GCCGACCTGCTGGTCAGGGAGCCGCTCACCCGGCTGTGCCCCGTGGAGCTGTGCCCCGAGGCGACGTCCTCCGAACTGGGGGTGCTGCTGGGCGACGCCGTGAACCTGTGGCGTGATGCCGACGGCCCGTCCGCCTCCGACCCGCTGCCCGGGGCGCTGGGGCCGGACCGCTACGCCGAGGCCGAACAGTGGATCGCCGACCTGCAGGTGGAACCGAGCGTGCCCAGTGTGTACTTCACGCACATCGTTCTCCCGCACGACCCCTGGCTGTTCACGGACGACGGCAGCCTCTACCGGACGGCAAGCGGCGTCCCCACTGGCCGCCGGGAGGGCCGGTGGACCGACACGGGCGACGAGGTCGGTCACCAGCGCCACCTGCTGCAGGCCCAAGCCGCCGACCGGCTGTTGGGCCAGCTGTTGGACCGGCTGGAGGCGGCGGGGACCCTGGACGAGACGCTGGTCGTCGTCGCCGCCGATCACGGCGAGGCGTTCGTGCCGGGCGAGCCGTACCGCGGTCTCACCGAGACCAACCTCGCCCAGATCGTCTGGACGCCGCTGCTGGTCAAGGCGCCCGGACAGACCGAGGCCGCGGTGGACGACCGCCGCGTCGAGGCGATCGACATCGTGCCGACGATCGCCGACCTGCTGGGGTTCGACCCGCCCCGGGAGGTCGACGGCATGTCGGTGGCGTCCCGAGACCCCGGGCGCGGGGACGAGATGCGGCTGGCGGGCCGCGGGCAGGACGAGCTCGAGCCCGCCGAGGGCGAGAACCTCATCGAGATCGACGCCGAGACCGCCCGCTCCGGCTTCGCCGATGTGCTGGCCGCCAACCCCGTCCCGGCCGCAGGACCCGACGCCGTGTGGCGACGCGGGCAGCACGGCGACCTGGTCGGGCGGGAGGTCGCCGAGCTCGATCTCGGGCCCGAGGCCGGGGAGACGATCGCGGTCGATCGCCTGGACGATCTCCAGCGGCACGATACGGGCGAGGTTCCCCTGCTCGAGGTCGTCGGTCGGACCGAGCTCCCAGAGGAGACCACCGTCGCCTATGCGCTCAACGGCACGGTCGTGGCATCGACCGAGGTTGAGCCCCCGTCGCGTGACACGCGCAACACGGCCGTGGCGCTGGTGCCTCCCCATCTGCTGATCGAGGGCGCCAACGAGCTGACGGCGTATCTCGTCGAGGGGCCGCCGGGCGACGAGGTCCTCCGACCCCTGGCGGTCGAGCCAGGCTGAGCGGGCCCATGACCGTGGCGGCACGCGACGCGGGCCTGAGCCCAACCTTCCCCGGGACCTTGTCGGCCGGGTTGCGCCGTACGGTGCGGTCGGAGGCACCGCTCTGGCTCGAGATCGCGGCGTTGACGTCGTTCGTGATCGCCCGGCCCGTGCTTGGCAGCTTCGGGCGATCGACCGAGGTCTTCATCGTCAGGGGGGCCGACCGCTGGGAGGTCCTCGCCTTCTCCGCCGCTCTGCTCCTCGTCCCGCCGCTGACCGCCGGCGCCTTCGGCGCGCTGTTCAGTCTGGGCGGCGAGGTGCCGCGGCGGCTGGCCCACGCCGCTACCGTCGGCCTGCTGTCGTCCGTGGCGCTGTGGCAGTTGGCGCAGCACCTGACCGATCCGCCGCCGGCCGTCGTCGTGGCCTGCTTGGTGGCGGGCGCGGGACTCGGTGCGCTGCGGTGGAAGGCGGCGTGGTTCGCGGCCTTCCTGCGCTACGCCGCGGTCGGGGGGCTGGTCTTCGCGGGCCAGTTTCTCCTCGACTCGCCTACGGCCGCCATCGTGCTCAGCGGCCGGGACCGTGGCATCGACCCTGACGTGACGGCCGCCGTCGAGGCGGCGGTGGGGGACGACGGGCCGCCCGTCGTCGTCGTCGCCCTCGACGGGCTGCCGACGAACCTGCTGCTGGACGGGCGGGGCCGCATCGACGCCTCGCTGTACCCCAACCTGGCCGCGCTGGCGGCCGATGCCACCTGGTACCGCAACAACACGACGGTGGCGCCGTTCACGCTGGAGGCGGTGCCCGCCATCCTGACGGGGACGGCGCCGACCGACGGCTCAGCGCCCGTGACCGGTCGCTACCCCCGCAACCTGTTCACCCTGCTCGGCGGGGTGTACGAGGTTCACGCCGGCGAGCGGCTCACGGGCCTGTGCCCGGTCTCGTTGTGCCCGGCCGCCGGGTTGCGGGCCGTCCCTCACCTGCTCGCCGACGCCCGGGAGCTCTGGGAGATGCAGCTTCGGGGTGAGGGCAGGTCTGGCCTGCTCGTACCGGGGGCGTTCAGCGGCCGCTACGAGGACTTCGGCGGCTGGATCGACGAGCAGGACTTCACCCCCGGCGGTCGGCCGGACCTGTTCTTCTACCACCTGTTGCTGCCCCACGACCCGTGGGACTACCTGCCCGACGGCTCGCGTTACGCCGCGCTCGGGCCACCCTCGGGGCTGCTCCACGGTTACTGGGGAGACTGGGGCACCGATGTCGCCCGGCAGCGCCACGTGCTCCAGACCCAGGCGGCCGACGGGCTCCTGGGCCGGCTGTTCGATCGCCTGCGGGAGGCCGGCGCCTACGACGACGCGCTGATCGTCGTCACCGCCGATCACGGGTACTCGTTCGATCTCGATTCGCCGTGGCGCGGCCTGTCGGAGGACAACTTCGACGACATCATGTGGGCCCCGCTGATCGTGAAGTCGCCCAACCAGCGTGCGGGCCGCGTCGACGACGTCAACATCACGACGGCCGACGTGCTCCCGACGATCGCCGACGAGCTCGGCATCGACGTCCCCTGGGACCTCGAGGGCGTGCCTGCGGCCGAGATCGAGCGGTCGCCCGACACCAAGGCGATCGAGGACTCGGAGTTGAGCGAGTGGCGGTCCGCCGGCGGTGGCCCCGTCGAGGTGGATGGCGCCGAGGGCCTCGCCCGCGTGCTGGCCAGCGACGCCGGGGTCGGCACGGGGCCGCTAGCCGTGTGGCAACGCACCGCCTACGGCGGGCTGACGGGTGAGCCGGTGGACAGGCTGCGCGTGGGTGAGCCGCGCCCCGAGCGCGCCGCCGTGGACGGACTCGAGCGCTGGGACGACGTGGACCCCGAGGTTCCGCTGCTCGAGCTCGTGGCGACGGCGCCCGTGGCGGTCGACACCCCCGTCGCCGTCACCGTCAACGGGACCGTCGCCGCGATGACCCGGGCGGCGCCGACGCCCTTCGGCGTGTCGATCGTGCACGGCCTCGTGTGGCCCGGGGCGGTGGAGGCGGGCCCCAACGAGGTGGCGCTTTACGTGGTCGAGGGCGACCCCGAGGATCCGGTCCTCCATGAGCTCGTCGTCGAGCCGGCGTCGTGACCGTCCTCTCGCTCGGGCTCGCACCTCTGGACACGT
Source organism: Acidimicrobiales bacterium (assembly GCA_035641055.1). GTDB lineage: Bacteria > Actinomycetota > Acidimicrobiia > Acidimicrobiales > VFJN01 > DASQUK01. Next base: position 3,360 of record DASQUY010000523.1, read on the forward strand.
GAGCAGCCGGGCGACCGGTAGCGTCGGGCGCGGTGGAGGCGACGCTGCATCCCGAGGTCGAGCCGCTGGCGTGCCTGCTGGGCACGTGGCGGGGCGAGGGTGACGGGTCGTACCCGACGATCGAGCCGTTCCGCTACTCGGAGGAGGTGACGTTCACGCACGTCGGCAAACCCTTCCTGGCCTACCGGCAAGCGACCGTCAACCTCGCCACCGGCCTGCCGGCCCACGCCGAGGCCGGCTACTGGCGGCCGGCCGGCCCGGGGCGGGTCGAGCTCGTGCTGGCACACCCGACCGGCGTCGTGGAGATCGAGGAGGGAACGATCGACGCGACCGACGGTGGGGTCGAGCTCCACCTGCGGTCGGCGGCCGTGGCGTGCGCCACCACGGCCAAGTCGGTGACCACGCTTGAGCGCCGCCTGCACGTCGCGGGCGACACCCTCCGGTACGACCTCGCCATGGGCGCCGTCGGCCAGCCCCACCAGCACCACCTGAGCGCGGAGCTGCGCCGGGCGGCATGAGCCCGCCCCGCTGGGGGGTACTCGGGGGGCGGAGCCCCCCGAGGGTGCTGGGGGGTGCTCGGGGGGCGGAGCCCCCCGAGGGTGC
>DASQUY010000524.1:0-2594 GCA_035641055.1 Acidimicrobiales bacterium
GCGGGTGGGTTCACGGTGGAGGTACGTGATGCGATCGGCGTCGTGCTGCTCGACCCAGTCGCCTAGGGCGGTCTCGTACTCGCCGGTGATGAGCCGGTCGGCGAGCCGGCCGAGCGTGTCGTTGGCGGCGACGCCGGCGTAGAGCCCGTAGAGCGCGAGGGGAAGATGGGGTCGCCGGGCGCGCACCGACTCGGCGATGCGGAGACCGAGCCGCATGGCGGTGTGCATCGGGACCGAGATGGCGACGGCGTCGACATCGTCGAGGACGGTGGGGTCCCAGGGATCGACGGCGGTGTCGATGCATCGGACCTCGTGGCCGCGGTGGACGAGGGCGGCGGCGGGCGAGGCGACATGGACGGGTTGGTGGCCGAGCTCATAGGTGGAGACCAGCAGGACCCGCATCAGGCTCCCCCGTTCCGTGTCGCGCGTCGGCATCCGACGCCAGACTGTGGTGTGCGATTGCTGCTGGTGTCGCCCTCCGGCTCGTACCGGACAGCGGCATTCCTCGACGCCGCCGGTGCCCTGGGTTGCGAGGTGGCGGTGGCCACCGACGAGCCCTCGGCGATCCCCAAGGCGTCACTGCACGTCCCCTTCCATGACCCGGATGCCGCGGCGGAGCGGCTCGTCTCCGTCGTCGACGCAATGGACGGGGTCGTGGGGACCGACGGCGATGCGGTCGCCGTCGCCGCGGCGTTCGGGCGCCGGGTGGGGCTGGCGTCGACCTCCCCGGCAGCCGTGGCGGCCGCCGGGGACAAGGCGGCACAGCGCACCGGCGTGGGGGCGGCCGGCGTGCCCCAGCCGGAGTTCGCGGTCGTCGCCGGCGACGATGCCGCCGCGTGGTCGACCTTTCCGGCGGTGGTGAAGCCCCTGGACCGCTCGGCCAGCCAGGGAGTCCTGCGGGTCGACGGCGCGGCCGAGCTCGCCGGCGCGCTGCGGACGGTGCGCGGCATCGTCGGCAAGCGGGCGCCGCTGCTGGTGGAGAGCTTCCTGCCCGGCGTCGAGGTCATCGTGGAGGGGCTGGTGCGCGCCGGTCGCATGGACGTGCTGGCCACCTTCGACAAGCCCGACACGCCCGAGGGCCCCACGTTCCCCGAGACGCTGCTGGTCAGCCCGGCCCGGCTGGGGGACGCGGTCACCGCCCGGGTCGTGGACGTGGCGCGGCGGGCCGTCGCTGCGGTCGGCCTGAACGAGGGCCCGGTGCACGTGGAGTGCAAGGCGGCCGGGGAGGAGGTGTGGTTCCTCGAGCTCGCCGCTCGCACCATCGGCGGCCTGTGCGCCCGGGCGCTCGACGACGGCGGAGTGAGCCTCGAGGAGCTGGTGGTGCGCCACGCGCTCGGCCTCCCGCTCCCGCCGCGGCGCCAGACCGGCGCCACCGGGGTGTTGATGCTTCCCGTCGGGCGGTCCGGCCGCCTGGCTGCGGTACGCGGTGTCGACTCCGCCCGGGCGGTGGAGGGGGTGACCGGCGTGATCATCTCGATCGGGCCCGGCCAGGAGGTGGCCGCTTTGCCCGCCGGGGATCGGTACCTCGGGTTCGTTTTCGCCCGCGCCGCCACCCCGGATGCGGTGGAGAGTGCCTTGCGGCAGGCGTGGGCGGCGCTCGAGGTGGACATCACCGCTTCGTAGGCGGGAAGTGCGGCCGGTCGCCGGCCGGGTGGTCGGTCTCGTCGACGACGGCCACCACTCCGGGGGCGTGGCGGCGAAGCACGGGCTCGATGCCCTGGCGGACCGTGACCTGGGCCAGCGCGCAACCCTGGCAGCCACCGTGAAGCCGGATCCGGATCACGCCGTCGGCGTCCCCGAGCAGCTCGATGCGTCCGTCGTGCGCGGCGACCATCGGGTTGAGCGCCTCGTCGATCACCCCGCGGGCCGTGGTGGCGGTCACCTCCGGGAGGCCTAGCTCGTCGCGCAGGGGCTCGACGGCCCCGGGGGACCCCACTGCAATGAGGCGATCGTCGTGGCGTTCGAGGTCCCCGCCCCGGGCGATGACCGTGCGGCGCACCGCCGCGAACGCATCGGTGGGCGGGACTGGGCTGGCGTCGCCGGCGATGCCATGGTCGAGAGCCTGATCGAGGTCGGCGATGAGGTCGTCGACGTGCTCGAGCCCCACCGAGAAGCGCAACAGGTCGGCCGGGACGGGCGTCGACGGTCCCTCCATGAGGGCTCGATGCTCCACGAGGCTCTCGGTGCCACCGAGCGACGTGGCCCGGACGAACACCTGCAGACGCGCCGCGGTCGCCGCCGCCGCGGCCTCGCCCCCGCGCACCCGCATCGACAGCATCCCGCTGAAGCCCTCGCGCATCTGGCGACGCGCGACGTCGTGACCGGGGTGGCTCGCCAGCCCCGGATACAGCACGGTCTCGACGCGGGGATCGCCGTCGAAGTGGCGGGCGACGGCCAGCGCCGTGGCCGAGCTCTGACGGACCCGGGGGAACAGGGTGCGCAGCCCGCGCAGCAGCAGCCAGGCGTCGAACCCGCTGGGCACCGCACCGTTGCTGCGCCGCCAGGACCGGACGCGTTGCACGAACGGGTCCTCAACCGCGGCCACCAGGGCGCCAGCCAACACGTCGCCGTGGCCGTTGAGGTACTTGGTGGCT
>DASQUY010000525.1:0-3029 GCA_035641055.1 Acidimicrobiales bacterium
TCCGCACCGAGCTGCCGGTGGCCTGGATGTAGCCGATGTCGACCAGGCCGGCCAGCGCGGTGGTCCACAGCCGGGCCAGCGGGCCGCCGCCGGTGTCCAGCGCGAGGTAGTCCTTGCCGTCGTACCAGCGCGGCGACATCACCCAGCTGTACTTGTCGTCGAAGTCGCGCTTCTGCGGCTGCGGGTTGGTGTGCTGGTTCCAGGGATGGCGCCGATCGATCGGGTTGCCCAGGGGGTCGTGGGTCACGAACATCTCCTGGTCCTCCCAGTCGCCGTAGAACGAGCTGCCGAGGAGGATGCGGATGCCCAGGTTGATCTCGACCAGGTCGTTGGTGATCAGCTCGCCGTCGACGATCACGCCCGGGGTGACGCCCATGGCCCGGCCCCACTCGGTCATGTCGCGGTAGTCGAAGTTGCAGACCTCGGGGTCCTGAAAGGCACCCCAGCAGCCGAGCAGGACGCGGCGGCGGCCGACCTCCTCGTAGCCGGGGAGCGCCTCGTAGAAGAAGTCGAAGAGGTCGTCGTGCATGGGCACGACTCGCTTCATGAACTCGACGTAGCGCATGAGCCGCGTGTAGTAGTCGGTGAAGAGCTGGATGGTGGCGGTGGTCCCGACCCCGCCGGGGTACAGCGTGGAGGGATGCACGTGGCGCCCCTCCATGAGGCAGAACATCTCCCGCGTGGACCGGCTGACCTGGAGGGCCTCGCGGTAGAACTCGCCGCTGAAGGGGTTGAGCGACCGCATGATGTCGCCGATGGTCTTGTACCCGTGGTCGGCGGCGTGGGGTGCCTCGGTGACGTTGGCCCGCTCCAGCACGCCCGGGTTGGTCTCGGCGACCATCTTCTCGCAGAAGTCCACGCCGACCAGGTTCTCCTGGAAGATGTTGTGGTCGAACATGTACTCGGCCGCCTCGCCGAGGTTGACGATCTGCTCACCGAGCGCTGGCGGGTGGACCCCGTACGCCATGTTCTGGGCGTAGCAGGAGCACGTGGCGTGGTTGTCGCCGCAGATGCCGCAGATGCGGCTGGTGATGAAGTGCGCGTCCCGCGGGTCCTTGCCCTTCATGAAGATGCTGTAGCCACGGAAGATCGACGACGTGCTGTGGCACTCCGCCACCTTGCCCGTGCCGAAGTCGATCTTGGTGTAGATGCCGAGGCTGCCGACGATGCGCGTGATCGGGTCCCACGCCATCTCGACGAGCCCGTTGCCGTCTGTGGTCGTCGTGGCCATGACCTACCTCCACTCGGCGTCGTATCCGGTGAGGAGCTCGTTGCCGGGCGAGCGCCACTTCGGCTCCTCGTCGACCGTCCTGGTCGTGATGCGGCGCAGCCCCCGGACGGCCGACCCGTACAGGCCGCTGGCCAGCGTCGACACGCGGGCGCCGGGCGGCTCGTCCATGAACGGCATGAACTTGTCCGGGAAGCCGGGCATCGTGCAGCCGATGCAGATGCCCCCCACGTTCGGGCAGCCGCCGACCCCGTTGAGCCAACCCCGCTTGGGCACGTTGCACTTGACCACCGGGCCCCAGCAGCCCAGCTTCACGATGCACTTCGGCGAGCCGTACTCGTCGGCGAAGTCGCCCTGCTCGTAGTACCCGGCCCGGTCGCAGCCCTCGTGCACGGTCGCCCCGAAGAGCCATTGCGGCCGGAGGGCGTCGTCCAGGGGGATCGGCGGCGCCTGTCCGGTCGCTTGGTACAGCAGGTAGAGGATGGTCTCCGACAGGTTGTCGGGATGGGTCGGGCAGCCCGGTACGCACACGATGGGGATGTCCGCCTTCGACCTCCAGCCCCAGCCCAGGTAGTCGGGGACGCCCATGGCTCCGGTGGGGTTGCCCGCCATGGCGTGGATGCCCCCGTAGCAGGCGCAGGTGCCGGCGGCCAGCACCGCCAGGGCCTTGGGGGCGAGGCGGTCGAGCCATTCGCTCGTGGTCATGGGCTGGTCGGTCTCGGGGTTGTTGCCGAACCCGCACCAGTAGCCCTCGCGCTTGATCGCCTCGTTGGGGATCGAGCCCTCGACCACCAGCACGAACGGTTCGAGCTCGCCCCGGTCGGCCTTGAAGAACCACTCGATGAAGTCGTCGGCGCCCCCGACGGGGCCGCACTCGAAATCGATGAGCGGCCAGTGAACGGCGATCTTGGGCAGGCCGGGGAGCGCGCCCAGGGCGATCTCCTCGATGGTCGGCTGCGTGGCGGCCGTCAGCGCCACGGAGTCCCCGTCGCAGCTCAGCCCGGCGTTGATCCACAGGACATGGACGACGGTCTCGTCCTGCGAGGCCTCGGTGACGGTCACGGTGACCCCCCTTCCGCATCCGCAGCGCGGCGTGCGCCATGCCCTTCATACGCCGGGGTGGGCGCGCCGTAAATCAGTGTCTTTCCCACCCATGGCGCGCCGCGGCGGCGTGTCATACGGTTCAGTGCCGGGGAACGACCCGATGGACGACTTCGCCCCGACGACGACCGCCCAGGCGAGCGGGGCGTCGCGGTTCGAGTTCGCGCCGCCCCGCCGCTTCGTGCTGCCGGCCGTGCTCCTCCTCCTCTCGGAGCGGCCCAGCCACGGCTACAACCTCGAGAAGCACCTGCTGGAGCTCAACGCCGGCCGGATCGACCGGCCCACGGTCTACCGGGCGCTTGCCGACCTCGAGGGCGACGGCCTGGTGGAGTCGTGGTCCGAGGCGCCCACCGCCGGGCAGGCGCGTCGGGTCTACGGCGTCACGCCCCTCGGCGAACGGGTCCTGGGGGTGTGGATGCACGTGATCAAGCGGGAGCGCGACTGCCTCGGCAACGTCCTGCGTCGCTACCAGGCGACCGGCACGATCGACGCCGTGCTCGCCGAGGTCGACGGCGGGTGGGCCGCGGCGCTGGGATCCGGCTGGTCGCCGGTGTCGGCCACCTCGGTCGGCCCCCGGCGGCTGAGCGCGTCGGAGGGCGACTGGCGCTCCCTGCCGCCCGAGGGCGGCGGGCCCGAGGCCGTGACGCCTGCCGGCACGCCGGGGGGCGAGCTCGGCGGGGACGACCGACGCGACCACCGC
>DASQUY010000526.1:0-3944 GCA_035641055.1 Acidimicrobiales bacterium
CGCCGGCAGCGACAAGCCACACCCGCACTCGGGTGGACCGGTGTCGGTGTCGAGCGAGATGCGCGCGTACAGGGCGACGTGACCTTGACCGTTCCCACGTGAGGACATACGGTGACTTTACACAAGTCATCTTGATGACGGTCACGCCGCCCATCATGGCCTTCTGCCCGCGCCCACATGCAATGCGGAAGGTCAGCGCGGGCAGAAACGATCCGTCAGCGGGACGGCGCCTCGGCCGCCCCGACGCCGGCGAAAAGGTCGTCGTCGCGGTGGCCGGGCGGCACGCCGTGGCGAATGTAGAACTCGAGCCCCATGGCGGCCCGAAAGGCGTCGGGCGGCATGTCCAGGAACAGGCCCGTGTCCTGCACCTGGGTGGCGTGGGCCGCCATCGACGCCCGCTTCTGGTCGAGGAAATCAGTCACGTCGACGACGGTGGTGATCACCGCCTCGGGCATGCCGAAGGTGACGTTCTCGTCGTCCAGGTCGGGCAGGTCGTCGACCGGCTGTCCGGCGTCGGCCGCCTGGTCGATCAGGCTCCGAAGGTGCTCGCGGCTGACCGTGGCCTCCAGCACGTGGGGTGTGGCCGCGAGCTCCGCCGCCCGCAGGCCGACACGGTGCACCTGGATGTGATCGGGGTGGCCGTAGTTGCCGTTCTCGTCGTAGATCGTGATCACGTCGGCCGCCTCCTCCCGCAGGATGGCGGCCAGCCGGCTGGCGGCCTCGTCGATGTCGGCCTGCCAGAAGCAGGCCGGATCGTCGTTGTCGGCAGTGCCCATCATCCCCGAGTCGCGGTAGCCGAGCCACGCCACCCGGTGGACGCCCAGCGCCTCGGCCGACCGCCCCGCCTCCGCCATCCGGCGCTCGACCAAGGTCTCCCCCGGCGCCAGGAGGCCGTCGGGAACCTCGCCGACCTCCCCGCGCGTCGCGTAGACGACCACCACGCGGTGGCCGTCGTGGGCGGCCTTGGCGAGCGAGCCCGACTGCAGGAAGCACTCGTCGTCGGGATGGGCGTGGAATGCGACCAGGGTTGCCATGGCCGAGCATTCTGCCGGCAAGTCACCGGGTTTGTGCGGGCCGGGCCGGGTCAGGCGACGGCGCCCGCCTCCCGCAGCTTGGCGATGCGGTCGGCGTCGAGATCGAGGACGCCGGCCAGCACCTCGTCGGTGTGCTGCCCGGCATGCGGTGGCGGCGACGAGATCTCGGGCGCCGTCCGGCCGAAGCGCGGCGCCGGGCCCGGCTGGGGGATGCCGGCGACCTCGACGAACGTCCGGCGCGCCGCGTTGTGGGGGTGCTCGACGGCCTCGGGGATCGACAGCACGGGTGCGAAGCACACGTCGGTGCCCTCCATCACCTCGCACCACTCGTCGCGGGTCTTGGTCTTGAAGATGGCCGCCAGTCGCTCCTTGAGCTCGGGCCACCGGGCCCGGTCGTGCTGCCAGGGCAGCTCCTCGCCGTCGAGGCCCGTCAACCGCAGCAACTCGGCGTAGAACTGCGACTCGATCGACCCGATCGCCACGTACCGCGCGTCCGCCGTCTCATAGACGTCGTAGAAGTGGGCGCCGGAGTCGAGCATGTTGGTGCCGCGCTCGTCGTTCCAGACCCCCATGGCCCGCAGGGCGTGGAACATCGTCATCAGCACGGCGGCGCCGTCGACCATGGCGGCGTCCACCACCTGGCCCTCGCCCGACCGCTGGGCCTCGAGGAGGGCGCACACCACGCCGAAGGCGAGCAGCATGCCGCCCCCGCCGTAGTCCCCGATGAGGTTGAGCGGCGGTACCGGGGCACCGCCGCGCCGGCCGATCAGGTCGAGCGCCCCGGCCAGGGCGATGTAGTTGATGTCGTGGCCGGCGGCGGAGGCGAGGGGCCCGTCCTGCCCCCACCCGGTCATGCGGCCGTAGACGAGCCGGGGGTTGCGGGCCCGGCAGTCCTCGGGACCGATGCCCAGCCTCTCGGCGACACCGGGCCGGAAACCCTCGATGAGGGCGTCCGCTCGCTCGACCAGGTCGAGCACGACGGCCACGCCGTCAGGATTCTTCAGGTCGACGGCGATCGAGCGACGCCCCCGGGCCACGAGGTCGGCGGGCGGGTGGTCGGGGTCGCCGCCCTGCGCGCTGTCGGCCCGGTCGACCCGAATGACCTCGGCCCCCATGTCGGCCAGCATCATGGCGCAGAACGGGCCGGGGCCGATCCCGGCGATCTCGATGACCGTGACGCCGGCCAACGGTCCCATGGGCGATACTCCTTCGGGGTGCGTGCCGGTCAGACGGCGTGCTCGGACATGTGCCCGCAGATGGCGTCGACAAGGGTCGGCCACCACGGCTTCGACAGATGCGCATCATGACCCATGCCGTCGATCATCAGCAGCTTGGCGTCGGGCACGACCTTGGCGGTGCGTTCGCCGCCCGAGGGTTGGACGAGCGTGTCGGCAGTGCCGTGGATGACGAGCGTCGGCACCTCCAGCTTGGACAGGCCGCCGGACCGGCTGCCGGACGCCATGATGGCGGCGACCTGACGGGCCGGGCCCCAGGCGTCGTGGTCGCGGTCCCAGGCGGCGCCGGCCACCTGCCGGAGGTGGTCCTCGTCGAACAGCCCGGGGCTGCCCCACACGTGGGTGTGGCGGACGAAGCCGTCCTGGGCTTCCTCGCGCGTCTGCGCCGGCGGGGCCAGCAGCGCGCTCATCGCCTCGCCGGTCGGCTGGCCGACGTCGGGGTCGCCGGTCGTCGACATCATCGAGGTCAACGTGATGACCCGCTCGGGGTGGTCGATGGCGACCTGCTGGGCGATCATGCCGCCCAACGAGAGGCCCACGACGTGCGCCCGTTCGACGCCGAGGTGGTCGAGCAGGCCGACGGCGTCGGCGGCCATGTCCGACAGCAGGTAGGGCACGGGCGGCCCCTCCCCCGCCCCCGGGGCCTGGGCGGCGAGCACCCCGAGGATGTCGACCTCCCCCTCGAGGTGCGTGGACAGGCCCACGTCGCGGTTGTCGAAGCGCACGACGTGGAACCCCCGGTCGGCGATCATGCCGCACAGCTCGGGGTCCCAGCCGATGAGCTGGCCGCCCAACCCCATCACCAGGAGCACGGTCGGATCGGCCGGATCCCCCAGCGTCTCGTAGCAGAGCTCGATCCCGTTGGCCTGGGCGGTCGGCATCGCCCCATGCTGTTGCCTCTTGACCGGAGGGTCAAACCCACCCCTCCTGCATTCTGGGTGCAGCTATGCGCTCATATGCTGCACAGCTGCACCCAGTTCGCGTGGGGGTGCGGGGCACGTAGGGTGTCCCGTCCATGTCGGACGTGCGCGTCGACGAGCTGACCGGGGACACGGTCGTGGTCACCACCAGTCGGCAGCAGCGACCCCACGGCCCGTCGACGCCTTGCCCGTTCTGCGTCGGCGGCATCGAGGCCCCGGACCCCTATGACGTCAAGGCCTTCGCCAACCGCTGGCCGTCGTTCCCCGACGGCCGCAGCGAGGTCGTCCTCTACACGTCCGACCACGACGCCGCCTTCCCTGACCTCGGGCTGGAGGGGGCCCGGCGGGTCGTCGACCTGTGGGCGGACCGCACCGCCGCGCTCGGCCGGCGCGACGATGTGGCCTACGTGCTCGTGTTCGAGAACCGGGGCTCGGAGGTCGGCGCGACCATCCCCCACCCCCACGGCCAGATCTACGCCTTCGACCAGATGCCGGCGGCGCCCCTGACCGAGCTGCGGCGGATCGCCCCGGGCGAGTGCCCGCTGTGCACCCGCCCTGACCAGGCGCTCGACGTCACCGCCGCCCCCGACTGGCGGGCCTGGGTGCCGGCCGCCAGCGCCTACCCCTACGCCCTGCTGCTCGCCCCCGACGTCCACCGGCCCGACCTGCCGTCGCTCGACGGTCCCCAGCGCGACGGGCTGGCCGCGCTGCTCGTCGACGTCCTCGCCCGGCTCGACCGGCTGTTCGACACCCCG
>DASQUY010000527.1:0-2168 GCA_035641055.1 Acidimicrobiales bacterium
CTCGGCCGATGGCTCCATCGAATCCCCGCCTGAGCGCATCACAGACACCCTCAATGACGTGCCAGGCCTGGCGGCTCACCGCGATCGACGAAGGCCTGACGACGGCCGATCGTCAGTGTCAGGCCTGGCGCTCGAAGGAGCATCTCGCCAAATTGGCTCGACGGTGGCGTCCGGGGGCTGCGACGCTGTGCACGACCACGCCGGGCGACAGCCTGGCTCGGACCTTCGGAAGGAAGCTGCGCTTTGCCTCCCGCGCGGAGCTGACGCAGGAGCGTCGACGACCGGCACGACCCGGAGATGCTCCGGGTCGCTTGGATTCCCCGGGCCGCCTCGGCCTCGGTCGGCGATCCGCGACCGGCTATCGGGATTCGTGATGGGCCGGTGAACGGCGCCCTGCGTTCTGACGTCATCCACCAGTCGCGACCAGGCTGCCGCGTTCTCGCACGCCTGGCGCCGGTGGCGCCTCAGGGCGTCAGGAAGCTCCGCTCGCATGGCCATCCCGCTTCCGGCGGTGACGTGGCGACTGCGCCAAACCAGGCTGCCACGTCTCCGCGGCCGTTGCGCCGCGTGCGCGGCGGCGTCCACTTTCGACCCGACCGGCAGGTTCCGGGTCAACGCCAACGGCAAGACCATCGACGTCTGGCTGCTGCTTCGCTGCCAGGGCTGCGGCCAGACACGAAAGGTGACCGTCGTCGAACGGTCGCCAGTGCGCTCGATCGACCCAGCGCTGCTCCGCCGCTACCACGACAACGACCCAGGGCTCGTCGCCGAGGTCCTCCTCGCCGCGCCGCTCCATCAACGAAATCGGCTCACCGTGGACTGGGAAGGCGCGTGGGTCCTCGACGCCGACCCGATCCCTGGTTGGCCCGGCCGGCCCGTCACCGTCCGTGTGGAACTGGTCGCCGCCATCCCCGTGCGACCGCTCAGGCTCGTCGCCGACGGCCTGGGGATCTCGCGTGCCGCGGCGGAGCGGCTCCGGGCCGACGGCAGGATCCGGTCGTCGACCCGCTTGGACACCCGCACCTCCAGCGGCTTCTCCTTCACGCTCGACGATCCGGGGCCCGGCTGACGTGTCCCGCTACGGACGAACCGGCAGATGGCCGGAATTCCTGGTTGGAGGGCGCGGAGCGGGCAGGCTGGCCTGGTCGCGGTTGTGGGCGCGCGTAGCGTCGGTGCGCCGATCCTCGGTCCGCCGGTCCCGGTCGGGCACGCCAGTGGTGGCGGGTCGTGGCCAGCCGACGTCACCACAGCAGGTCGCCGTGGATCGTGGACACCACCACGCCGTGGGCGCTGGCGCACCGGCCATCACAGACACCCTCAATGTGCACGCGCTGACCCCGGAAGCGCTCGGCCTCCTCGCCGATCCTCTCCCGGAAGGTCGAGAACTCCCGGCCATCGGCGTCGCGCACCACGTAGCGGACGTTGCCCGAGCGGGTACGAACCCGCTCGACCGAGCGAACCACCGCTTCGGCCTCCATGGACGTGGGATACCCACGTAGGCGGACTCCACGCCCCGCACCCGACCTGGCCGCCGGGCGGCACCAGCGTCGGCGGGCGCGGACCCGCCCGCGGCGGGTGCCTGGCTGCTTGCGAGTAGGGGGACGCCGATCTGGGTAAGTCAAAAGTCTTGAAGCAAACGTCAGGGCGACCCCGGTTCTTGGAGAGTGGTAGTCACGGCAGCAGCCCCGAGCAGGCCGCAACCACAGCGCAACGGCCGTTCCCTGCCCCGGCGCATTGTCGACACCATCCGCGCCAGCCTCGGTCGCGGCCGCGCCACCCTCGGGGGCATGCGGCCGAGCAACCGCCCCCGCGGACAGGCCCCCAGGCAGGCCGACGGGGTCGGCAAGCACACTCCGGGGCGGCTTCGCCACCTGCGCGAGCGCAGCGTCGCAGGCACCCGCCACCTCGCCGGCCAGAGCGTCACGACCGCCCGCAGCCTTCCCGCCCGCGTCGGCCGCCAGCTCAGCAGGCTCGCCCGGCGCGGTCGTGGCATGGCCGGCAAGATCGACACCATCCCAGGCACCGGTGAGCCGGTCGACCGGGCGCACACCGCCCGCAACCTGACGAAGGCCGCCGCTCCCAGCGCCGGTCGGGCAGCCAACCGCCGGCCAGCCGCGGCCGAGCGCGCCGCGCCTGCCAAAAGGCGCCAAGTCGAGCCCGCCAAGGAA
>DASQUY010000528.1:0-7754 GCA_035641055.1 Acidimicrobiales bacterium
CCGGATCCGCCAGGTCCTCGTCGACGGCCGCCACCAGGTCGTCTCCGCCGCGCCACCGGGCGTGCACCTCCGGCGTCTCGCGGATCCTGGCCAGCTCGGGGATGTCGGACTCGGTGGGTGGACGGAGCGTCACCACCGCACCGTGCAAGGTGCTCATCGCGGAGAACCTAGGCGCACACACGAACTGGTTGTAGCTATGCGGCATATGACCGCATAGCTACAACCAGAACGAGGTGGCGGCGCCGGGGCACCGCGACGTTGCCGGTCGGCGGCTACGCCCTGTTGCTACGGAGCTGGTACAGCGTGCCGAGGAAGAAGCCGTAGATGAGGTGCCACACGAGCACCGCGAACGGCAGCTTCCACCCGTCCGGCCCGTAGAACAGGAACAGGCCGAAGCCCTGCCTGGGCACGTAGGCGTACGGCACGAGGACGCCGATGCTGATGATGGTCAGGACGACGCCGAACAGCAGGCCCCGGAGGACGTTGCCGCCGTGGTCGTTGCGGAACGGCATGATCGGGAGCGCCAGGAACGCGTAGAGCATGGCGAAGATGATGCCGTTCGTGAAGTGCAGCGTCTGGCCCACGAAGAACGCACCCGCCGTGTCGAACGCCTCGCCGGGCGTGGCGAGCACGCCGTTGAAGGCTGGCCACGGGAGCTGCGGGAGGCCGATCGCCGGGAAGACGTAGCCGAAGTAGGTCCCGATCTGCGTGGCGATCACGCCGACGAGCGCGATGGCGCCGACGCGGTGCGCGTTCACCCAGTCGTACCACCAGGTAGCTGCGGCCCCGATGCTGGGCGCTTCTTCGGCGGCCGGGGCCGCCTCGGTCTCGGTGGGTGTCACTGTCGGAGCTGCCATGTGTTCCCCCTCTGTGGACGTCCGCGGAACGATGTCCGACAGGCGGGCAAGCTACCACAGGGTGGACATAGAGCCGGATGACCGCCGTTCAGCCCGTCAGGGTCGGTAGTCGATGTTGCGGTCGACGCTCGTGTAGATGTCCTGGCCGATGGGGTCGGCCTGCTCCTCCGCGAGGTGGCCGAGGAGCCCGGCGCAACGGGCCAGGAGGGCGAAGCCGCGCATTGTCGCGACGGGGAGGCCGAGGTCGGCGAGGACGGCGCCGCACGTACCGGCGCCGTTCAGCGGGAGAGTCCTGCCCAGCACCTGCGGGTGGACCCGGCCGATCGCCGCGAACAGCTGCAGATGGTCCGCGAACGTGCCGTGCTCCCGGGCCAGGTCGAACAGCACGGGCGTGCGCGGGTCCTCGACCTTGTGGACGGGGTGGCCGAGGCCGGGGACGAGCCGGCCGGCCGCCTTGGCGTCGGCGACGGCAGCGGCGGCCAGCTCGTCCCATCCGGCGTCGTCGGTGGGTGGCGACGACCGCGTCGCCAGGCATTCGGCCAGGAAGCGGGCGGCGTCCTCGGTGACGCCGAGGAACCGGGAGCCGCCGCCCAGGAGGCCGGCGGCGACCGCACCCTGCAGCGACTCGGGGGCGCTCGCGTAGGTCAGGCGGGCCGCGATCGCCGTGGGCGTGAACCCGTGGTCGGCGAGCGACACCAGCACGGCCTCGAACATCGCCAGCTCACCGGGCGTCGGGCGGCGCTTGGCCACCAGCCAGAACGCCAGCTCACCGAAGGTGACCCGGCCGATCAGGTCCTGCGCCAGGTCGTGGCCGAGCAGCGTTATGGCGTCGGCTGTGGACGTGCCGATGCCGGTCCGGTACGAGGGGCCGTCGTGTGGGGTCATGCCGACTCCCGCTCCTCGAGGCCCCGCCGCAGCCAGGACCTGATCTCGTCGCCGTGCTCGCCGTGCTCCGGCGGCGGGAGGTCGTAGCGCAGGTCGGCGCCGCTGAACGTGATCGGGTTGCGCACGAGGGTCACGGCCCGGTCGCCGGTGCCGACCTCGATGCGGGGGTCGAGGCCCAGGGACTCGGCGAGCTCGACGCCCTCGCCGATCGTGTTGATCGGCCCGCAGGGCACACCCGCCTTGTTCAGGGCGAGGAAGAGGTCGTCCGCCTTCCACTTGGCGAGCTCGGCGAGCAGCAGGGGCAGCAGCTCGTCGCGGTTGCGGGTGCGGTCGGCGTTCGTGGCGAACCGCTCGTCGTCGGCCACGTCGGGGATGGCGAGGACCTCGCAGAGCGAGCGGAACTGGCGGTCGTTGCCGGCGGTGACGATCACGTCACGGTCGGCGGTCGGCATCGACTCGTAGGGGAACAGGCTGGGGTGGGCGTTGCCCATGCGCGTCGGCACGACCCCGGCGGCGGTGTAGGCGGCGGTCTGGTTGACGAGCCCGGACATCGCCGACGAGAGCAGGTTCACGTCCACGTGCTGCCCGCGGCCGGTCTCGGACCGCTGGTGCAACGCCGCCAGCACGCCGATCAGCCCGTGCAGGCCGGCCATGACGTCGAACACCGAGATGCCGGCGCGGAAGGCCGGCCCGTCGGGATCGCCCGTGAGGCTCATCAGGCCGGACACGGCCTGCACGATGAGGTCGTAGCCCGGCAGCCACGCGCCTTCCTCCCGGCCGAAGCCGGTGATCGAGAGGTAGATGAGCCCGGGGTTGCGCTCGGCGGCGGTCTCGTAGTCGAGCCCGAACTTGCGCAGGGCACCCGGCTTGAAGTTCTCGATGGCGACGTCGGCGCGCCGGAGCAGCTCGCCAGCGAGGACGCGGTCGTCGGGGTCGCGGAAGTCGAGGGTGACGGATCGCTTGTTGCGCCCGATCGACAGGTAGTACGTCGAGACGCCGTCCTTGACCGGCGGCATCCAGGTGCGCGTGTCGTCTCCCGCCGGGCTCTCCACCTTGATGACGGTGGCGCCCATGTCGCCGAGGAGCATCGAGCAGTAGGGCCCGGCGAGGATCCGCGACATGTCGGCGACGATCAGCCCGTCGAGGGGGCGGCGGGATCCCGGCGTCGGTGTGTCTGTGTTCATGGTTTTTCGGCGCCCTTTCACGGTCGACGAACGGTGGGCTGGGTGCTTGGTGCGGTCGCGCGGCCGTGCGAGGATGCGCGGGTGGCGCAGCAGTCGAGCTCCGACTTCGTCGAGGCGTTCGCCCGCGGCCTCGCCATCATCACCGCCTTCAGCCCGACGGCGACCGCGCTGTCGGTGAGCGACGCCGCCGCCCGCACGTCGCTGCCGCGCCCGACGGCCCGGCGCCTGCTGATGACGCTCGAGGAGCTCGGGTACGCACGGTCGAGCCAGGGCCTGTACACGCTCACCACGAAGGTGCTGGAGCTGGGGACGACGTACATCGCCGCGCTGGGCATCTGGGAGCTGGCCCGTCCCCATCTCGAGGCTCTGGTGGCGCGGACCGGGGAATCGAGCTCGATGTCGCAGCTCGACGGCAGCGACATCGTGTACGTCGCCCGGGTCCCGGTGCCGAAGATCATCACGCTGGCCGTCCACATCGGCACGCGGTTCCCCGCCGTGGCCACCTCGATGGGGCACGTCCTGCTGGCCGATCTGCCGAGGGCCGAGCTGACCCGGGTGCTCAAGACCCCGTCGCAGTCCGGGATCATCCCGCGCATCGCGCCGTCGCGCCGCGAGCTGGACCAAGAGCTCGCCCGCGTGCGGGAACGGGGCTGGGCGCTGTCCGACGAGCGGCTGGCGCTCGGCATCCGGTCGATCGCCGCGCCCGTCCGGGACGCGTCCGGCGCCACCCTGGCGGCGGTCAACGTCACCGTGCACGCGGCGGAGACGCCGGTCCGTGAGCTCAAGCGCCGGCACCTGCCGTTGCTGCTCGCCACCGCCGAGGACATCACCCGGGAGTGGGCGAACGTCGCCCGCCTGCCCGTGCCGGATCCGCTCACGCGGGCGTAGCCGCCGCCCCGCCCGCTCACGCCGCCACCATCGCCCGATGTCGGTCGGCGACGAAGTCGGCCAGCGCCGCGGGGCGGCTGAAGAACGGCGAGTGGTCGGAGTCGATCTCGACGGAGGCACCCACGAGGGCGGCCCGTTCCCGCTGGGCCTCGGGCCTGACGGCGCGATCGTCGGCGCACACCACGTACGAGCTCGGCACCGACGTCCAGGCGGGGTCGGAGACCGGCGTGCACGGCACCGCGCTCGTCATGGGCCGCAGTCGGCTCAGCGCGAGGTCGGCGAGCGGGGCGCTGGTCCGGTGGAAGAGGAACTCGCCGGCCGCCGGGGACAGCCGCACGGCGCCGTCGTCGCCCCGCCGCATGCAGGCGCGGAACCGCGGGTCCCCCCACCCCGGTGTCTGCGCCGCGGGGGATTCACCGGGCAGCGGCAGGCGGCCGGCGACGAACGTCAGGTGGGCCGCGGCGTGGCCCACCTCCGCCACCGGGAGCCCGGCGTAGCTGTGGCACACGACGTGGACCGCCTCCCCCCGGGACCGCGCCGCGGCGATCGCTGCCCGGACGCACTCCACGTCGTCGGCGTAGCCGGTGAACGGCAGGTCGATGGCGCTGGAGGGGATGCCCAGCTCGGCGAGCCGCTCCATCACCAGGAGCCAGCACCACCCCTCGTGGTGGGCGCCGTGGACGAACAGAACCCTCGAGGCGTGACGGTTCTCGACCGGAGACCGGCGACCGCTACCGGTAGACGTTGTTGCTGGTGTGGTCACCGCCGAGCCAGCGCTTCAACGTCTCGTGGGCATCGGCCCGGCGGTCGGCCGCGATCTCGTCCACGTTCGGCACGTCCACCGTGAACTCGAGGAGCAGCCCGTTCGGGTCCTCGGTGTACAGCGACCGGCAGTACCCGTGCTCCAGCACGTACGTGCCGTCCGGCTTCCAGTTGGCCGCGGTCAGCCGATCTTGAATCTCCTGCTGCAGCTCGGCCGTCACCTTGAGCGCGATGTGGCGGAACGGCGACGGCGTCAGCTCTGGCCCGAATAGCTCCTGGTCCTCGCGGTTGGCGAACTGGAAGAACGCGAGCGCGCTGCCGTCCCCGAGGCCGAAGAACGTGTGGCAGTACACGCGCTCGGCGCCGAACAGCTCGTCGGCCTCCGACCACGTCGCCACGAGGGGGAGGCCGATCAGGTCTTCGTAGAAGGCCCGGGTCGCCTCCTGGTCCTGCGTGACGAACGCGTTGTGGTGCAACCTGCTCGGAAGCTTCTGCGTTGTGGTCACGACCCCTCCCAACATGCGTCTCGATTGCGGTGCCCATTCATCGGACAATCTACCGTAGAACGGGCAGCCAACGCAGGTCGCGCCGGCGGGGGAGAGGACCTCGATGACCACCGATACAGGACGCATCCTGACGACGCACACCGGCAGCCTGCCGCGGCCGGACGACCTGGTGCGGATGATGTGGGCCAAGGGCGACGGCATCCCCGTCGACGCCGATGCGCTCGGCCGTCGCATCGCCGGCGCGGTGCAGGAGGTCGTCGACCGGCAGGTCGAGGCGGGCGTCAGCATCGTCAACGACGGGGAGATGTCCAAGCCGAGCTACGCGACCTACGTGAAGGACCGGCTCCGCGGGTTCGGCGGCGAGGCCGTGCCGAGCTACTTCTTCGCCGACCTCGTCGACTACCCGTGCAGCGCCGAGCGCGTGGCCGCCGACCCGGGGCGCCGCAAGCGCGCCGCACCCGCGTGCAACGCCGAGATCTCGGTGAAGGACCGGGACGCCATCGCCGTCGACCTCGCCAACCTCGACAACGCCGTGGCGGGGTCGGACGTGGCCGGCACGTTCTCGAGCGCAGCGTCGCCGGGGGTCGTCTCCCTGTTCTTCGCCAACGAGTTCTACGCCACCGACGAGGAGTACGTGTTCGCGATCGCCGAGGCGATGCGGCACGAGTACGAGGCGATCGCCGCCGCCGGCGTGACGGTGCAGCTCGACTGCCCGGACCTGGCGATGGGCCGGCATTCCGCCTACGCCGACATGGACCTGCCGCAGTTCCGCCGGCGGGCCGCGCTCAACATCGAGGCCCTCAACCACGCCGTGCGCAACATCCCGGCCGACCGGCTGCGCATGCACCTGTGCTGGGGGAACTACCCGGGACCGCACCATCGCGACGTCGATCTCGCCGACATCATCGACCTGGTGTGGACCGCCAAGCCGCAGACCGTGCTGTTCGAGGCCGCCAACCCGCGTCACGCCCACGAGTGGAAGCTGTTCGAGGACACGAAGGTGCCGGAGGACCGGATCCTCTGCCCGGGCGTGATCGAACCCCAGTCCAACTACGTCGAGCATCCTGAGCTCGTGGCCCAGCGGATCGAGCGTTACGCGGCGCTGGTCGGCCGGGACCGGGTGATGGCCGGCGTCGACTGCGGGTTCAGCGTGCATGTCGGCACGCAGGGCATCGACCCTGACGTCACGTGGGCCAAGCTCCGCGCCCTCGCCGATGGCGCCCGCATCGCCTCAGAGCGCCTGTGACGCCGGCGGCGGGCGGCGGCGTGGCCCGAGGACGGGCCTCGGGGGAAAGCGCGGGCAACTGACCATGGCCTGACGGGTCGCCGATGTGGTATCAGTCACAGCTGCACGCTCTTGACCGGTGGTCAAGGTATCCCGACTGGAGAGCTGATGCCCCTGCATCCCTGCCGCCACCACACCCCCGGAGCCGAGCGATGAGCGCCACCGTCGTCGGCGGGGTCGACGTCGACCCGGCGGCCGCCGGGCTCGATGCCGCTCAGCTGGCACGCATCGACCGCCACCTGCTCAGCCGGTACGTCGAACCCGGGAAGATCGCCGGCTGCCAAGTGCTCGTCGCCCGCCACGGCCACGTCGCCCACCGCAGCACGCTCGGCCACATGGACCTCGAGCGGGGCGTGCCCGTCGCGGACGACACGATCTGGCGCTGGTACTCCATGACCAAGCCGGTCACGGGCGTCGCCCTGCTCACCCTGTACGAGCAGGGCCGATGCAAGCTCACCGATCCCATCGACCGGTACCTCCCCGAGTGGCGGGATGTGCGGGTGCGCGTCAAGCACCCCGACGGCTCACGGGAGCTCGTCGAGCCGAGGCGGCCGATCACCATCCGCGACGCCATGATGCACACCACCGGCATCGGCTTCGGCCCGCCCGAGGTCCGCTTCGACACCGCCAACCGGGCCGAGGGCGGGCTCACCCGCAGGGTCCCCCGAGGCGCCACGCTGGCGGACGTGAGCAAGCTCCTGGCCGGCGAGCCGCTGCGGTTCCACCCCGGCGAGCACTGGCTCTACACGTGGTCCACCGACATCGTCGCCGCGCTGGTGGAGGTCATCTCGGGCCAGCGGTTCGGCGACTACCTGCGCTCGCAGATCTTCGAGCCTCTCGGGATGACGGACACCGGCTTCTACGTGCCGGCGGACGAGGGCCACCGCGTCGCCGCCCTCTACGCCCGGAACCCCGACAAGTCACTGCGACTCCTGGATGACCCGGCCCAGGGGCGGCTCCTCCGCGAGCCCGCGTTCCAGTCCGGAGGGGGTGGGCTCGTCGGGGCGCTCGACGACTACTGCCGCTTCTGCCAGATGCTGCTCAACGGCGGCCAGCTCGACGGTGCCCGCATCCTCGGCCGGCCCACGGTCGAGCTCATGCGCACCAACCACCTGCCCGGCGGCGGGGAGCTCCGGGACTTCGCCCTCCCTGGCGGCTACGGCGAGGTGGGCTTCGACGGCGCGGGCTTCGGCCTCACCGTGGCCGTGGGCCTCGGCCCCGCCCGCACAGGGGGCGTCGGCCCGGCCGGTGATTTCATGTGGGGCGGCGCCGCCTCCACCAGCTTCTGGATCGACCCCACTGAGGACCTCTACGTCGTGTTCATGACCCAGCTCATGCCCTCGGGCACGTTCGACTTCCGCGGCCAGCTCCGGGCCCTGACCTACGC
>DASQUY010000529.1:0-4043 GCA_035641055.1 Acidimicrobiales bacterium
GTGGGACACGGCGCGGCTCGCCTGGTCGGCGTAGCGGTCCATCGCCGCCAAGGCGGCCGAGATGCTGCCCGAGTGCCGCACCAGCTCGAGCGCCTCCCCGACCCCGTCGGGCCGGCGTCAGTGCGCGTGGCGGCGTCGGGCGGCAAACGCCTGCGGCCGCTGTTCACGATCGTCACCGCCGCCACCCGCGACGTCTTCGACGACCGTGTCGTCGACGCAGCCGCCGCGGTCGAGCTCGTCCAGGTGGGCTCGCTGGTGCACGACGACATCCTCGACGCCGCCGCCACGCGCCGGGGCCTCCCCACCATCAACGCCGTCGAGGGGATCGACCATGCCCTGCTGGCCGGCGACTACGTCCTCGCCCGGGCGGCCGAGCTGGCGGCCTCGGTGAGCCGCGAGGCGGCCACCCTCGTGGCGTCGGCGCTGGGCGAGCTGTGCGAGGGCCAGGTGCTCGAGCTGCGCGACGCGTTCGACCCCAATCGCACCGTCGACGCCCACCTGGCGTCGATCCGCGGCAAGACCGCCGCCCTGTTCGAGTGCGCCTGCCGGCTGGGTGCCCACTGCGCCGGGCTGCCGGACCACCAGGCCGAGGCGCTCGGGAGCTTCGGCGCCGCCTTCGGGATGAGCTTCCAGGTGCTGGACGACGTGCTCGACCTGATCGGCGACGCCGAGCGGCTCGGCAAGCCGACCGGCACCGACATCGCCAGCGGCGTGTACACCCTGCCGGTCCTCGTCGCCCTGCGGGGGTCGGGCGGCGGCGAGCTCCGCCGCCACCTCCCCGGGCCCGACGGCGACCGCCGGCCCGACGGGGTCGGGGAGGCGCTCGAGCTGGTGCGGCACTCGGGCAGCATCTCGGCCGCCTTGGCGGCGATGGACCGCTACGCCGACCAGGCGAGCCGCGCCGTGTCCCACCTCAACCAGACGACCGTGGGCGGGGGCCTCGCCCGCTTTCCCCGTGCCTACGGCACGTGGGCGCTCGAGACTCTCATGGACCGCCGGTACCTCGAGACCCCCCTCACGGCGGCGGGCTGACGGGACGCAGCATGGCCACGACCGCCCGCCCGGGGAAGGAAGAGACCCGCGCCCGCATCGTCACTGCCGCCCTCCAGGCGCTGCGGGCGGACGGCATCGCCGGCATCAGCGCCCGGGCCATCGCTCGCCACGGGGGCTTCAACCAGGCGCTGATCTTCTACCACTTCGGCTCGCTGGAGGGGCTGCTCGTGGCCGTGGCCCGGCGCGAGAGCGAGCGACGCTCGGCGCTGTACGCCCCCGCCCTGCGCGAGGTGACGTCGCTGCCCGAGCTCGTCGCCGTCGCCCGCCGGCTGCACGACGAGGAGTTCGCGGCCGGCTCGGTGGCGGCCCTCACGCAGATGCTGGCCGGCGCCGTCGGGTCGGACGAGCTCGCCCGAGGCGTCTGGGCGGCGCTCGAGCCGTGGACGACGCTGGTCCAGGGCACGGTCGAGCGCCTGCTCGCCGACACGCCCTACCGGGACGCCCTGCCGCTCGACGATCTGACGTTCGCCATCACGGCGCTGTTCCTCGGGGTCGAGTTGCTCACGGGGCTCGACCCCAACGGCCGGCAGACCACGCTGTTCGCCACGATGGAGTCGGCCGCCGCCCTGGTCGACGGCCTCGTGCGCGGGTCGCCGGCTGCGACCACGACCGAGGGGGTCAGCCCTCCGGCGGCGCGATGAACTCGAAGTGACCGGCGTCGGGCACCAGCCAGTCGTCCCCTGAGGTGAAGCCCCAGCGGCGAAAGACCTCGACCACCCGTGGGTCTTGCACCGACTCGCGGCCGGTGGGGTTGCTGCCGAACCCGATGTCGAACGCCGCCCCCCAGGCGTGCCGCGACACCGAGCCTCCGGCGGTCACCAGCCGGGCGGCGAAGCACCCGGAGTAGCCCGCCTGCTTGACGAGCGGCCCGAGGTTCGCCCGCTCGATCTCGCGCAGGGCGCCGGTCAGCGCGTCGATGATCCCGCGGTGGCACTCCACGGTCCCGAGGATCGGCACTTCGGTCGTGACGATGTGCTCGGCCCGCCAGTCGGCGTCGGCGGCCCGGAACCACCTATCCCCGCGTGCCGGCGGCCGGTAGCTGAACTCGCCGAACCGGGCCTTGATCTGCGCCTGGGGCAGCACGGCGTCGGCGTGCCGCAGGAACGGGGTCTCGCCCGGGCCGCGGAACTGCACGGCGGTGCCGGGGGCCAGTGCCGCCCGCAGGTGGTCCTCGGCGGCCGGACGGTCCCCGCGGTAGGCGACGAGCAGGTAGCGGGGGGTCGTGATGCCGAGACGCTCGCCGGTGCGGAGGTCGACGGCGATCTCGGCGCCGCCGATGCTGGCGTCCTCGACGATCGCCGTGACCACCACCTGCTGGCCGCCGGGCGCCTCGATGACGCCGCCGGGGGCCAGGCGGCGCAGCTCGGCCGACGTCCTCCCGAGGAGGGCCTCCCCGGGCCCGAGCCCCGCGATCGCCTCCCGGTCGGCGAGGGGGACGAACTCGGCGTGGCGGGACGGGTCGATGGCGGCGGCGTCGAGCGGGATCGCCCAGCCGCGAGCCAGGTCGTCGACGGCCTGGCCCTCCGTGTCCCGGGACGCCACCAGGTCGACCGTGCCGGCGCGGACCGTCGATGTGGCGCTGACGGTGCGGAGGCCGGCCGCCGCCGGACCGAGCCCGGAATCGAGGCGCCCCTGCGTCCACGCCAGCAGCACCGACGGTGCCGGCGGCGCCTCGGGCTCGGTGGTGGGAGCGGAGGTCCGAGGAGGCCGGGCCGTGCCGGGTGACGACGGCGGCGCCGTCGGCGTCGTGACCGGGGACGCGCCGCCGTCCACCGGGGCGCCGCCGGACTCATCGCCGGACTCGCCGGCCGCCTGCACCCCAAGCATGATCCCCCCGCCCAGGGCGCCACCCGCCAGCGCCGCCCCCACGATGACGGCAGCCCGCCTGGGGTTCATCGTGGCTCCAGCCGGGCCGCGATGGCGAGCAGCTCGTCGAGCGACAGCGTGGGGCTGGACAGGCTGTGGGCCGCCCCCGCCTCGATCCACTCGAGCTGGCCGCGCTCGGGGCTGTAGCGGCCGGGCACGCCCCGGACGTCGACCCCGACGGTGTCGCGGTCGGCGGGCGGCGTGAGATGCGGGGTCTCGCTCTGGACCAGCGTGAACCCGCGGTCGCCCGGGCCGGGGTACACCTGCGTCGTGGTGTCGCCCCCGGTACGCACAGCTGGGGACCCGAAGCCGTCGAGGTCCGCCGCCACCAGCAGCCGATCGGTGCCCAGCGCCGCCTGGTCGAGGGTGGCTGTCGCCGCCTCGTCCCACGTGGCCGGCACCGGCCGGCCGGTGACCCCCAGGCTGGCGGCCGCCGCCTGCAGGTCGTCGGGGAGGACGCTGCCGCTGACCACGACGTCGAGGCCGTCGGCGTGGAGCGCCACCATGTCCCCGGCCTCGCTCGCGTAGCCCACGCCGGCGTCGCCGAGGTCGACCCGCCGGACGCTCGTCCCCAGTCCCCCGAAGAGCCGCCCGCCCGACCACTCGGTGGTGGCCCGGACGGTGAGCCACGCCCGCCCGTCGGTCCACGAGCGGACGGCGATGGTCGGGCCGCCCGTGCCCGTGGTGATACCCGCCCGGTAGGGCTCGAACCCGGCAGGCAGCTCCCGTGGCGCCGGCGCCACGAGGTCGGCGGCGCCGCCGCCGTCCTCGCCGTCCCCGGCACCCGCCCGGCGGAACCCGGCATCGATGTGTTCGTCGGGCGCCGGCTCGTCGGGCGCCCCCAAGGCGCCGGCGGGCGCGGCGTCGTTGATCGCCACCGACGTCACGGTGAACGCCACTACGATGTCGCCGGGCCGCTCGGTGACGCCTTGGGTGGCGGCCCACCGCGCCCGGTGGGGGTCCTCGCCTGCCCGGACGACTACCTCGAGCGGCACGAGGTGTTCCTCGTCGAGCCACATCTCCACGGGGTCGCTGGGATAGGCGGGCCGGAGGTCGCCGCCGGGCGACAGGCCGTCGAGGAACGGTCCGATCTGGGCGGCGGGCACCCGCACGCCGACCGCCGA
>DASQUY010000530.1:0-3142 GCA_035641055.1 Acidimicrobiales bacterium
CAGCGGCAGGTTCGAGTGCCTCGACGTGGTCGGCCGCGACGTCGCGCAGCGCCGCCCACAGGTCGCCGACCCGGTCGCTGGCGAGCCCGTAGACGATGTGCCTGCCCCGCCGCCGTGACGTCAGCAGCCCGGCGGTGGCGATGATCCGCAGGTGGTGCGACGTGTTGGCGACGCTCTGGCCGATCTCCGTAGCGATGGCCTCGACCGAGCGCTCGCCCTGGGCCAGCACGTCGACGATCTCGGCGCGGTGGCCGTTGCCGAGGGCGCGGGCGGCCGAGGCGAACGCTTCGAACAGCGCATCCTTGGCTTCACGGGTCCCGCGACTGCGCACGACATTCAAAGTATCACTTGAATGTTGTGACCGTGGCTCAGCCCGTCTTCGAAGGTAGTTCGGGCCAGTGGCCCCGAAGATCGCCAGAGTCGTCCTGGCTACCGGCGGAGGTTGTGGCGCTGGCGGTCGAGCCAGCCGAGCAGGACGGCCACTGCCCGCGGGTCGTAGCGCAGCTCGTGCCCGGCCCCGTTGATGAACCGCAGCTCGGCGGAGCCGTGGGCATCGGCCAGCACGCGGGCGTCGAACGGCGGCACCGCCTCGTCCTCGCTCCCGTGCAGCACCAGCAACGGCCGGGGCGCCAACCGGGACGCGCAGGCCACTGCCCGCACCGCCTTCAGCTCCCGCGCCCAGGCGTCGAACGACGGCGGGAACGCCCGGTCGGTGATGACCCCCACCTCGCGGGCGTGCTCGACCAGCCGGCGGGGGTGGCTCGCCCAGTCGTCGAAGTCGCCGGGGGCGCCGATGGCGGCGACGCCGTTTACCCAGGGTGCCCGAGCACCGGCGCACACGGCCAGGGCGCCCCCCGTGCCGAAGCCGGCGATCCACACGCCCAGGGGCCGGGTCTCGGCCCGCACGTGGGAGACGGCGACGCCGACGTCCTCGAGCCAGCCGCCGAGCGAGAACTGGCCCTCCGACTCGCCGCACCCCCGGAACGCGAAGGCGAGGACCACCCACCCCATCTCCGTGGCGATGCGGTCCGCGAGCTCCGGCGTGGTCAGGCCGGCGCCGGCGGCCGACGGGTAGCCGTGACAGAGCACGACCGCCGGCGGCGTTCCGCTCGGGCGACCCGGGGGCCGGGCCATGTGCGCGGCCAGCTTCCGGCCGCCCGCCCCGATGCGCTCGTCGAGGGACATGACGGGCGCCGCACCGCCGGCTCAGGCCGCCTCGCCCGCGGCCTCCGCCTCGTCCGCCCCGGCGGCCCGTCGGGCGCGCCGGCAGACCCGACACAGCCGGTAGCCCCGGTTGCGCGCCTCGGCCAGGGTGTCGGGACCGAAGCAGGTGTACGCCTCGGACGCGGCCAGCTCGGCGATGGCATCCGCCTCCTCGTCGGGGGCGTGGTCGATGTCGTGCACGACCTGGGTGCGCTTGTCCCCCACGAACCGATACTCCTCGAACCGCCCGAGACGCTCCATGCGGCGGACGGTACACCGGAAGCGTGAACCGGTCGTAGTCCCGGCAGACTCGTCGGGATGTCCGTCGGCGAGCTGTCCCCCGCCGCGACCGCGACCCGGTCCGTCCTCCGGCGAGGTGTGCGCCTGCTGTGGGACAGCGTGCGCGTCCACCCGCGGCCGTTCGTCATCTCGCTCGTCGGCTCGGTGCTGTTCGGCTCGATGGCGGTCGCAGGCACGCTCGTCCTGGGGGAGGTGACCGACCGGGTCATCGTCCCCGGGTTCGAGGAGGGCGTGTCCGGCATGACGATCGCGGTCGGGGCGGCCGCCATCCTCGGCGTCGCGGTCCTGCGCTCCTCCGGCGTGGTGCTGCGCCGCTACTTCGGCAACATGACGGCACGGGGCATGCACCGCACGTGGTTCCGGCGGATCACCGACACCTACCTGCGGGCGCCGCTCGAGTACTTCGGCTCACGGCCCACCGGGCAGCTCATCGCCCACGCCGACGCCGACGTCGAGCGGGCGATCACGGCGCTCATGCCCCTCCCGCTGTCGCTGGGCGTCGTCGTGCTGGTCGGGCTCTCCATCGTCAGCCTCGCCCTTGTCGACCCGCTGCTGATGCTGGTCGGCCTGGCGCTGTTCCCGACGCTGGCCCTTCTCAACCACGCGTACAGCCGCCGGGTGGAGGCGCCGGCCAGCCGCACCCAGGCCCGGCTCGGGGAGGTGTCGAGCGTGGCCCACGAGTCGTTCGAGGGGGCGCTGCTCGTCAAGACCCTGGGCCTCGAGGCCCGCGAGGTCGAGCGGCTGGCGGGCGCCGCCCGGGGATTGCGATCGGCGCGCCTGGCGGTGGGCCGCCTGCGCGCCACGTTCGAGCCGGTGCTCGACGCGCTGCCCAGCCTCGGGACGGTTGCCTTGCTCGCCGTCGGCGCCTGGCGGGTGTCGGGCGGCGTCATCACCACCGGGCAGCTCGTGCAGGCGATGGCCCTGTTCAGCATCCTCACCTTTCCGATGCGGGTGGTGGGCTTCCTGCTCGAGGAGATGCCCCGGGCAGTCGTGGCCGCCGACCGCATCGCCGTCGTGCTCGCCGCTCCGGCGCGCCCCCAGGCCGCCGAGGGCGGCGGCGTGATCCTGCCCGGCGGTCCCCTGCGGGTCGACGTGCGCGACCTGCGCTTCACCTACTCGCCCGCCGACGGCGCCGAGCAGCGGGTGCTCGACGGGCTCGACCTGGCCCTGGCGCCCGGCGAGGTCGTGGCCGTCGTCGGCGCCACCGGGTCGGGGAAGTCGACGCTGTGCCACCTGCTGACCCACCTCTACCGGCCGACCGGCGGCACGGTCCGGCTCGGCGGCGTCGACCTGGACGACGCCGAGCCCGCCTCGGTGCGGCGGGCGGTGGCGCTGGCGTTCCAGGAGGCCTTCTTGTTCGCCACCACCGTCCGCGAGAACCTCACGCTCGGATGGCAGGCGGACGACGAGGAGCTGGCCCGGGTGTTGGCGGTCGCCCGGGCCCGTCGGTTCGTCGATCGGCTGCCCCTCGGCCTCGACCAGCCGATCGGTGAGCGGGGCGTGAGCCTGTCGGGGGGACAGCGGCAGCGGCTGGCCCTGGCCCGCGCCCTCCTGCGCCGTCCGGGCCTGCTGATGCTCGACGACGCCACCTCGGCGGTCGACCCGACCATCGAGCGGCAGGTCCTCGACGGGCTGCGTG
>DASQUY010000531.1:0-2721 GCA_035641055.1 Acidimicrobiales bacterium
AGGTGGAGGCCCGGTTCGGTCGCCACACCAGCATCCTTCACGCCCAGCAAGGGCCCGGGCGCAACCGGATCGTTAACACCCCCGCCGTCGGCGGCCGGTCACCGGGTACGGTGAGGGCCCGGTCGGGGGTAGTTCAAACGGCAGAACGCCGGCCTTTGGAGCCGGATGCTGGAGGTTCGAGTCCTCCCCCCCGAGCAACGGAAGCCGGACCGGAGCCTCAATTACCGGGTGCGGCTGGCGCCCGCCATCATCCGCCGGAACGGCTGAGACCGGGCGCCACGGTGCCGACCTGATTTCACCGACAATGCCGCGGGCCTATCGCCCCGGGTCAGGGACTGTCGTTGCAGGTGTTGGGGACGACCTCGTCGTCGACAGCGCCGGCCTGGAATACCTGGATGCCGTCACCGAGCCCTGGTGGCGAGTTGGGGTCCTGGGCGAAACCGACGACCGTGGTCCCGAAGACTCCCGGAACCGTCTGGTTGCTCGCCAGCGCCGAGAGGCTCTCGCCGACGCACGCCTGGTTCGCCGGCTTGGCCGCCCCGGCGGCACCGGCGCTGGCTGCGACCGCAGCCAATGTCACCGCACTCATGGCGAGGAAACGTTTCATAACTTGCCCTCCTGACAGTGGGTTGAAATCACCTGCTGGGTCGCGACCTACTCGGCCCGCGACTCCAGCCACTCCAGATACTGGTCGGCCTGGTGCTGCAGCGCAGCTCTGTTGGCGTCCGAGGCCGACGCCGCCCGCGACTTCTGCCACTCGACGTACTGCTCGGCCTGGTTTGCCAGAGCCGCGCGGTTAGCGGGCTCCGTCGCGTCGTCGTCGCCCCGCAGGACCACGACGGCGAGTGCCGCGGCGGCGACGCAGGCGGCGACGACCGCAGCGCAGGCGATCAGGATGCGCCGGCCCCGGGACGGCTTGCGCGCCTCCGCTGGCCGGGTTGCCCCGTTGGCCGCCCTCTCACGCTCGGCCGGGGCGGTGTCAGTGTCGGTTGCCATTGGTGTTCCTCCTTGTCGGCTGCCGGGGGCAGCCATAGAGACCGTTCGAGGCCGCCGAGCTGCCTGTGGAAGCGACGAGGACACCGAGAGCCGAGCTGGCGACGAGACGGTGGTGCACGGCGGGAGCGTGCGATCCGTGCCTTGCCGGTGATCCTCCGTGGGTTTACGCCCGCTGTCGTTGGCTTAAGGCAGCCTTAAGTCCGGTGTGGGACACTTGAGGGAACAAGATCGGGTCGTGAGCAGGCCCGGGCGGGAGCGGGCATGGAGTTTGAGGTCCTCGGGCGCGTGGCGGCGCGCCGGGGTGGCGCGGATGTAGCCCTCGGGTCGTACAAGCAGCGCTCACTGTTGGCGCTGCTGCTGATCCATTCCAACGAGGTCGTGGCGACCGACCGCATCATCGACGAGCTGTGGGGTGACCAGCCGGCCAGCGACCGGCAGAACGCCCTGTGGGTGCACGTATCGAACCTTCGCTCGGCGCTCGAGCCGGCCCGGGAGAAGCGGTCGGAAGGCACGCTGCTCCTGACCCGGTCGCCGGGTTATCTGCTGCGGGTCGAGCCGGACGAGCTCGACGCGTGGAGCTTCGAGCGGTCGGTCCAAGAGGGGCGGGCCCTCGTCGACACCGATCCAGCGGCGGCGTCGATCGTGCTCGGCGAGGGCCTAGCGCTGTGGCGCGGTCGGCCGTACGAGGACGTCGCCTACGAGCCGTTCGCCCAGCCCGAGATCGGGCGGCTGGACGAGCTTCGCCTCGAAGCCGTGGGCTTGCGCCTCGACGCCGATCTGCGGCGGGGCCTGTCCGCCGAGCTCGTCGGTGAGCTCGAGAGCCTCGTCCGTCAGCACCCCCTCCGGGAGGGCTTCACCGCCCAACTGATGGTCGCCCTCTACCGCTGCGGCCGGCGAGCCGAGGCGCTCCGTGCCTTCACCCGGCTGCGGGCGCGACTCGGCGAGGAGCTGGGCGTCGAACCAACGGATGCACTGCGGCGCCTCGAGTCCCAGGTCGTCGTCGGCGACCCGGCCCTCGGCCGCGAGGGTGGGGGACCGGTCCCGCAGACACGGTTGGCCGTTCGGGGCTACGAGATCCGCGAGCAGATCGGCGAAGGTCCCTTCGGCCGCGCCTACCGTGCCTATCAGCCCGCGGTCGGCCGTGAGGTGGCGATCACGGTCATTCCGCCCGAGCGGGCGGACGACCCGGCGTTCATCCGCCGCTTCGAGGCCGAAGCCGAGCTGGTTGCCCGGCTCGAGCACCCCCACATCGTCCCGCTGTACGACTACTGGCGGGAACCCGGCGCGGCCTATCTGGTCACCCGGCTGCTGCGGGGCG
This sequence comes from Acidimicrobiales bacterium, assembly GCA_035641055.1. Lineage (GTDB taxonomy): Bacteria > Actinomycetota > Acidimicrobiia > Acidimicrobiales > VFJN01 > DASQUK01. Next base: position 2,315 of record DASQUY010000531.1, read on the forward strand.
GAAGCCTGGCCGACGCCTTGCGTGCGGGGCCACTGGCGCCGGAGCACGCGGCGCAACTGGTGCACGAGGTCGGCTCGGCGCTGTCGCTCGCCCACCGGGTGGGCGCCGTCCATCGCGACATCGAGCCGGCCAGCATCCTCATCGACGACGGGCAGCGCGCCTACTTGAGCGGCTTCGGCATCGCCATCGACCACGACGGGCCGCACGCAGAGGACCGTGTGACACCCGGGTCGCCCTATGCATCCCCCGAGCAGTTGCTGGGCTCCACCGTGACGCCCGCGACGGACGTCTACAGCCTGGCCGTCGTGCTCGCCCAGGCGCTGACCGGGCGGCCGCCCGACGACGTCCACCGGGTGGTCGCCGAGATGCCCGGGCCCATCGCCGACGTGATCGTGAAGGCGACGTCG
>DASQUY010000532.1:0-6334 GCA_035641055.1 Acidimicrobiales bacterium
GGCGGAGGCCGCGGCCGCCGTGGCCGCCGCCCGCCGGGCGGCAGCGCCCGAGCTGGCGGCCGAGGTGCAGGCCCACCTCGCCACCCTGGCCATGCCCAAGGCGCGGGTCGAGGTGGCCGTCGGCGGCGGCGACCCGGCCGACGAGGTGGAGCTGCGGCTGGCGGCCAACCCGGGCACACCGCCGCTGCCGCTGTCCAGGGTGGCCTCGGGTGGCGAACTGGCGCGAACCATGCTTGCGTTGCGTCTTGTGCTCACCGCCGCACCCCCGACCCTGGTGTTCGACGAGGTCGACGCCGGCATCGGCGGCGCCGCCGCAGTGGCCGTCGGCCGCTCGCTGGCGCGCCTGGCGACCGGTCACCAGGTGCTGGTTGTCACCCACCTCCCCCAGGTGGCGGCCTACGCCGACGCCCAGGTGCGCGTGGCCAAGCAGAGTGACGAGGCGACGACCGTGGCGTGGGCCAGCCCGCTCGACCACCCGGAGCGGGTGGTCGAGCTCTCGCGCATGCTGGCCGGCCAGCCGGACAGCGACGCCGCCCGCGTCCACGCCGCCGAGCTGCTGGAGACGGCGGCCGGGGAGAAGAGGGCCTGATGTCGCGCCCCCACCCCACATCCCCCGGCGAGGGCGAGAGCGCCGAGGCGCCGGGGCCGAGCCACCGGACGGCCCGCCGCCGACGACGGGCCGAGCGCCGGCGGCGCGAACGCGCCGAGGGCGGGCCGCGGGTGGTCACCGGCGTCGCCCGGGTCGACCGGCGGACCAAGGGCCTGGTGAAGCGCCTGCGGCCCGGCGACGTGGCCGTGATCGACCACGCCGACCTCGACCAGGTGGCGGCCGAGACGCTCATCGAGGCCTCGCCGGCTGCCGTGGTCAACGCCTCGCCGTCTATCACGGGCCGCTACCCGAACCGGGGCCCGCTGCTGCTGTGCAAGGCGGGGATCCCGCTGGTCGACGGCGTGGGAGACGACGTCATGGAGGCAGTCGTCGAGGGCGCGCCCGTGACCATCGACGGCGACATGCTGCGCGTGGGCGGCGAGGTCGTGGGGCGCGGGACGCGCCAGTCGGCCGGCCGGCTCGAGTCCGCCCTCCGCGACGCCCGCGAGAACCTCGACGCCGAGCTGGAGCGCTTCGCGGTCAACACCGCCAACTACGTGCGGGAGGAGCTCGACCTCCTCACCGCCGAGCTGGAGACGCCCGAGCTCGACGTCCCGGTCGCCGGGCGCCACGTGCTCATCGTCGTGCGGGGCGTGGACTACCGCGAGGACCTCGCCCTCCTCCAGCAGTCCGGGTACCTGCGCGAGGTGCGCCCGGTGCTCATCGGCGTCGACGGCGGCGCCGACGCGCTGCTCGAGATCGGCCGCGTGCCCGACCTCATCATCGGCGACTTCGACTCGGTGTCGGAGGAGGCGCTGCGCTGCGGGGCGCAGCTCGTCGTCCACGGCTACACCGACGGCCGGGCGCCGGGCGCCAAGCGGCTCGACGACCTGGGCCTGCCCTACCGCCTGTTCTCGGCACCGGGTACCAGCGAGGACGTCGCCATGCTGCTCGCCTACCAGGAGGGCGCCGAGCTGATGGTGGCCGTCGGCGCCCACAGCCACATGCTGGAGTTTCTCGACAAGGGCCGGGCCGGGATGGCCTCGACCATGCTCGTGCGCATGAAGGTGGGGGCCACGCTGGTCGACGCCAAGGGGGTTAGCCGCCTCTACCGGCGCTCGGTGCGGACGTCGGACCTGGTGTGGCTGAGCGCCGCAGCCGCCTTCACACTGGCCGTGGCACTCATGCTGTCCGAGCCGGTGCGGCTGGTGCTCCGCGCCTTCTGGCGCTCGCTGTTCTCCGGCTGATGGTCAACTTCCGCTTCCACATCGTCTCGCTCATCGCGGTGTTCCTCGCGCTGGGCATCGGCCTCGTGCTGGGGACGACGTTCCTCGAGGACGCCACCGTCGACACGCTGGAGGGGCAGCTCCAGGGCCTCGAGTCCGACCTCGACCGCGAGGCCGAGCGCAACGCCGACCTGCAGCGCCAGCTCGACGCCTTCGAGGCCGAGGCCACGGGCCTGGACGAGCAGCTCGGCGAGAGCCTGTTCGACGGTCGGCTCCGCGGTGTCCCGGTGCTGGTGGTCGCTTCCGATGGGATCGATGGCGGCCTGGTCGACCGCGTGACGGGCGCGCTGGAGCAGGCGGATGCCGAGTGGGCCGGCGTGTGGTGGATGACCGACCGCCTGGCGCTGGACGATGACGAGGAGGTGGCCGACCTGGCCGACGCGCTGGGCGTCGACACCGACGACCCCGACCGCTTGCGCAACAACCTGGCCCTGCAGGTCGGCGACGTGCTCTTCGGCGCCGCCGACCTGCCCGAGGCCGCGGCCGGCGACGGGGGCGTGGACGGCGCCGTCGAGCCGACGTCCGCCGCCCAGGAGCCGGCCGAGCCGGGGATCGTCGCCGCGCTCCGCGAGTCCGGCTTCATCGACTACGACGTCCCCGACGACGAGGAGGCCGTGACCCTGCCGGCATCCGGCCTGCGGATCGTCGTCGTGTCCGGCCCCGAGGCGTCCGTGGCCCCGGACGATGCGCTCGTGCCCGTGCTGACCGACCTGGCTGTGGACGGCCCCGTCCCCGTCGTGGTCGCCGAGCCGTCGGTGCGGCCGGACAACCCAGGTGAGGGCGACGACGAGCCGGACGAGCGGCTGGTCCACACCGTCCGCGAGCACGACGACCTGGCCGACCGGGTGTCGACGGTCGACGACCTCGACCGGGTGGCGGGCCGGGTGGCGATGGTTCTCGCCCTGGCCGACGCCCGAGCCCCGGAGCCCACGGTCGGCCACTACGGCATGGGCGACGGGGCGGACCGGCTCCTGCCGGAGACCGAGGACACCGAGGACGAGGGTTGATGGCCGCGGGAGTGGACCGGTGAGCCTCGACACCGGCACCGGGTCGACCACGGCACGCGCCGCCGCCGGGATGGGGGCCGCCACCGCCGTGTCGCGGGCGCTCGGGTTCGTCCGCGTGCTCGTGATCACGGCGGTGCTGGGCACCACGTCGCTCGGTGACGCCTTCCAGTCCGCCAACACGGTGTCCAACGTGCTGTTCGAGCTGCTGGCAGCCGGCGCGCTGTCGGCGGTCCTCGTGCCCACGTTCGTCGATCTGCTGGACCGGCGCGACCAGCCCGGCGCCGAGCGGGTGGCGGGCGGGGTCCTGGGCGTGGCGCTCGCCGGCCTGGGGACCATCACGCTGGTCGGCGTCGTGGGCGCGCCCCTGCTGGCCCGGGCGTTGACCATCGGCGTCGACCCCGACGTCGTGGCCGACCAACGGGCGCTGGTCACCTACCTGCTGCGGTTCTTCGTGCCTCAGGTGCTGCTCTACACCGCCGGCACCGTCGCCATGGGCGTGCTCTACGCCAAGCGGCGCTTCGCCGTGACCGCGGCGGCCCCCATCGGCAACACCGTCGTCATGATCGCCTGCCTGGCCACCTTCCGCATCGTGGCCGGGCCCGACCCGGGGCTCGACCTATCGACCGGCGAGCGGCTGCTGCTGGTGACGGCGGCAACAGGAGGGGTCCTGGCGTTCGTGGGCGTGCTCTGGGGCGCCGCCCGGGCTGCGGGGTTCCGGCTCCGCCCCCGCTGGCCGGGGCGCGACCCCGAGGTGCTGGCGGCGCTGCGCCAGGCCGGCTGGGGCGCCGTGCTGCACACCGGCGCCGGGCTGCTCCTGGGCGCCGCCATCATCGCCGGGGCCGGCGTCGAGGGCGGGGTCGTGGCCTATCAGTTGGGCTGGGTCATCTTCCTCGCCCCCTACGGGGTGCTGGCCCAGCCCATCCTCACCGCCATCCTGCCCGAGATGGTGACCGAGGCCCGCCAGGCCGGGCGCTGGCGGGTGGCGGCGTCACTCCGCTGGGCCCTGGAGCGCATGGCGCTGCTGACGCTACCGGTGACGGCGGCCATGATGGCGCTGGCGGCCCCCGCCCTCGGGGTCGTCGAGCTCGGCCAGACGGACAGCGGGCTGCTGGCGGCCGCCGTGGTGGGGCTGGCCGCCGGCCTGTTCGCCTACAGCGCCTTCCTGCTGCTCGCCCGGGGCTACTACGCCCTGGGCGACAGCCGGACGCCGGGCGTCGTGTCGCTGGCCGCGGCCACCGTGGGCGTGGTGGTGATGGCGATCAGCGCGGCGCTGGTCGACGGCACGGGGCGCATCGTGCTGCTGGGGCTGGGGCACAGCGCGGCGTACACCGTGGGGGCCGCCGTGCTGGCGGGCGGGCTGATGCACCGCACCGGCGCGTCGCTGCGCCCCGCTGCCATCGGGCGGGTGGCGCTGGTCTCGGCCGTCGCCGGGGTCGGCGGGTGGATCGCCGCCGAGGCGCTGCTGGGCGACGATCCCGGCCGGCTCCCAGCCCTGGCCGCCGTCGTGGGCATCGCCGCCGTGGGTGCCGTCGTGGTGGCGGCCGGGTACCGGCTGCTGGCCGTTCCGCAGGCACTGACCGCCCGGACGCCGGTCGACGCGGTGGCCACGCCGGACCGGCCGGAGGTCACGCTGTGAGGCGCGGGGGGACGTCCGTCGCGGCGCTGGGTGTCGTCGTGGCCATCGGCGTCACCGCCTGTGGCGGCGCCTCCGACGACCCCATCGCCGAACCGGTGGATCGGGTGCTGATCGTGTCGCTCCCCGGGGTGGGATGGGCTGACGTGCAGGACGGCGACCTGCCCACCCTGGAGGCGTTCCTCGACGACGCCGCAGTGGCCGACATGTCGACCCGGATCGGGCGGCGCGACGCCAGCACCACCGAGGCCTACCTGACGCTGGGCGCCGGCACGCGGGCGGTGGCGCCCGAGGTCGACTCAGGAGTGGCGGTCGACCGCGACGAGACCTACGGCGGCGTGCCCACGGCCGAGATCCTCGAGCGGCGTCTCGGGTACGTGCCCGCGGGCATCGCCTACCTCCCCCTGGGGGCGGCCGCCGACGCCAACGACCGCTCGGCGTACGGCGCCGCCGTGGGCACGCTGGGCGACACCCTCGACGGCGCGGGTGTCGACCGGGCCGTGATCGCCAACGCCGACGCCATAGAGGGCTTCGTCAGCGACGAGCCGCCGCCGGACGGCGCCTACTCCCGCGGTGCCGCCACGGCGCTCATGGACACCGACGGGATCGTGCCGGACGGCATGGTCGGGCGCTCCCTGCTGGCCGCCGAGCCCGACGCCCCCTTCGGACAGAGCCTGGACCCCCAGCAGGTTCTCGCCGCGTTCGACGACACCTGGGCGCCCGACGCCGCCGGGCGGGGTCGCAGCGTGGTGCTGGTCGAGGCCTCCGACCTCAGCCGCGCTGCCGCCTACGGGCCCCGCGCCACGGGGTCGCAGCGGCAATCGCTGCGCGCCGAGGCCCTGGCCGACGCCGACGCCCTCCTCGAGCATCTGCTCGACCGCGTCGACCCCGAGCGCGACGCCGTCATGGTGCTGTCGCCGGTGGCGTCGGCCTCGTCGCCGGGCCTCGGCATCGCCGCCGTCCGCGCCCCCGGCGTCGATCCCGGCCTGTTGCGATCGGCCACCACGCGCCGCGACGGCTACGTCCAGCTGGCCGACGTGGCACCGACGGTGCTGTCGCTCCTGGGCGAGGAGGCGCCGGACACGATCGAGGGCCGCGCCTTCCGGGTGGGCGGCGGGTCGGCGGGGCGGTCCGCCGGCGAGCGGATCGCCGGCCTGACGGAAGCCGCGGAGGCCGCCGACTTCCGCGACGGCGTGTTGCCGGCGTTGGTGACGGCGGTGGTGACGGCCCTGGTGGTGCTCGCCGCGGCGACCTGGCAACTCCGGCGCCTCGGGCCGCGGCTGCGGCGGGCACTCGTCGCCGGGGCCTTCGGCGTCCTGGCGGTGGTGCCCGCCACCTTCCTGGTCGGACAGATCGACGCCGTGGGAGCCGACGCGGGCCGGTATGCCGCGGCGGTTGTCGGGATCGCCGCCGCCATCACGGCCGCGGCGATCTGGACCGAGCGGCGCTGGCCGGGCATGGGGATCGTTGGTGGGGTCGGCCTGATCGTGGTGCTGATCGCCGGTGACGTGGCCTGGGGTGCGCCCCTGCAGGTGAACACGGCGTTCGGCTACTCGGTCGCCGTGGCCGGCCGCTTCGTCGGGCTGGGCAACCTCGCCTTCGCTCTCTTTGGCTCGGCCGCCATCGTGCTCGCCGCACTCGTGGTCGACCGCACCGGTCGCGGGGCGCTCGGGCTCGCCCTGGCGCTCCTCGGCATCGTCGTGCTGCTCGAGGGCCTGCCGATGCTCGGCGCCGACGTCGGGGGCGTGGTGTCGATGGTCCCCGCGTTCGGGGTGACGGCGCTGCTGCTGTCCGGCCGCCGGGTCGGCTGGCGCGAGGT
>DASQUY010000533.1:0-6211 GCA_035641055.1 Acidimicrobiales bacterium
GCCGGCGCGACGGTCGTCGGGGGCGCTGTGGTCGACGTCGTCGTGGTCTCGGACCTGCCGCTGGTGGCGGTGGTGGGCGCGTCGGTGCCGACCGTCGCCACGTCATCCTCGTCGCCCGTGCGGTTGGCGAGCGCGACCACCAGGGCCACCACGACGACGATCAGCGCGGCCGCCCCCAGCAGGAGGGCCCCGGTCCGCGGACGTCGGCCCGCCGCGCCACGGCCCGGAGCACGGATCCGCGCCAGGTCCGGCTCCATCTCGCCGGGCGTGGGCACGCCGTCGGCCTCGAGCGCCCCCGCCGCCCGGGCCTTGAGCGCGGGCGGCGCCAGCGCGATCGGCACGGCCGCGAACAGCCGGTCGGGCGCCAGCACCTCGTCCCGGTCGGCCGTGCACGCCTCGCAGCCGCCGGCGTGGCGCCCGATGACCCGCACGGCGTCGGCCCCGAACGCCGTGATGTCCGCCCCGGCCAGCGCCGCCGCCAGGTCCGTGCACCGGGGGGAGCCGCGCCGCCACAGCACCCACGACCGGATGGCGGCGCCCAGCCGGTCCTTGAGCCGGAACAGCAGCTGGTGGGCGTGGTTGGGGGTGACGTCGAGCGCTTCGGCGATCTCGCCGGGAGCGAGACCGTGCCGCAGATGGAGGTCGAGCACGCTGGCGTCGCGCTCGCCGAGGGCGGCCGAGGCGGCCCACACGAGCTCGTCGCGGCTGCGCTCCTCCAAGTCCTGGGTTGGGTCGTCCCGGTCGGCGGGCAGGCCGGCCATCACCGGTGCCTCGGATCCACCCGCCGGGGTCGACCGCCGCTCGCGCTCGAGCCGGTTGAGCGCCCGGTTGCGGGAGGCTCGCAGCAGCCAGCCCCCGAAGGAGGCCGGCTGCTGCAGGGTGTCGAGGCGCTGCCAGGCGACCAGGAACACGTCCTGGGCCACATCCGCCGCCACCTCGCGGTCCCGGACGATGCGCCAGGCCACGTCCCAGACCCGGTCGAACCAGCGGTCGAAGAGGACGCCGAAGGCGTCGGCGTCTCCCCGCTGCGCCGCCTCGACCAGCTCGCTGTCGTCTCGGTTCGGTTCCACCCCGCCTCCGGGCGCCGGGCCGCCATCGTCACGAGATGACAACCGGCGTCCCCAGGGGTACCAGATCGCTGAGCTGCGTGATGACCTCGTTCGGCACCCGGACGCAGCCGTGCGAGACGGCCTGCCCGATGCTGGACGGGTCGTTGGTGCCGTGGATGCCGACCTGGCCGTCCCCGCCGGCGAACTCGGTGAGCACATCGGAGTGCCCCGAGAGGCCGAGGGCGAACGGCCCGTAGGGGTTGGCGGGATCGCCGGTGGCGAGCTTGTCGACCACGTAGAAGCGGCCCGTGGGCGTCGGGTTGTCGGTGGTGCCGATGGCCGCGGACGCCGTGACGACCACCTCGTCGTCGACGACCAGGCGCAGCGCGTGGGAGGCGAGGTCGATCTCGATCGCCTCGTCGACGCGGCGCAGCTCCACGTCGGCCCGGCGGATCCAGCCGGTCGACCCGTTGGGCCGCGTGGGCAGCAGCACCTCGAGCCAGTCGCCGTCGACGGCCTCGACGAGCAGCGCCCGGGGCGATCCGAAGCCGGTCGTCGCGGGCAGGGTCTGGGAGGGAGCGGCGTCGCCCGGCTGCGCGAACACCGCCACGTCGGCGTCCGCCCGGGCCACCAGCGGGTCGCGGGCGGCGGCTTCGGAGGCGGTGGCGGGGGCGTTCGGGGAGGCGGGGTCCGGCGCCGCCGGGCCGCTTGGCGTCGAGGACCCGCTGCAGGCTGCGGAGGCAAGGGCCAAGGCGAGGGCGGCAAGGGAGAGACGGAGAGGGGTACGGATGCGGGTGATCATCGGAGGCTCCTTGGGCCGGCTCGAGAAAACGGGTGGCGGGTGTCGAGCGGGCGCTCCGGCCATGCCGAGCGCGCGGGGGAGTCGCCCCGCCGCGACTCCCCCTAGGGGCGCTCAGCCGGTGAACGTGGGGGTGGCGAGCACCGGCTCGGCGACCTCGGCCTCCGGGACGTGCACGGTGTCGTGGTCGTCCTGGTCGTCGTCGTCATCGTCATCGTCGTCGGGCTTCTCGGTCGGGTTCTTGATGCAGTCGCCGGGGTTCTCGCACGGATCGGGGTCGGGGTTCTCGGTCGGGTTGGCAACGTCGTCGGGGCCGATCGGATCCCCGGGGTCGGGGTCCGGGTCCGGGTTCTCGGTCGGGTTGGCGACGTCGTCGGGGCCGATGGGCTCGTCGGGAGCCGGGGTCTCGGCCAGCGCCGCCGCCGGCGCCACGAGGGCGGATCCCGCCACCGTGAGGGCGACGAGGAGGTTGCGTGTACCGCGGGTCAGGTTCATGGGGACTCCTGTTGGTGAGGTGCCGGACCGGTCCTTCCGGCCCGTGACACCCGTCCTGACCGCCCACCGCCGCCGGCCTTACACCCGACCGCGGGAATTTCTCACCGGGCTCGGCCACCCTCACCGGCCTCCACCAGCTGACCGGTAGGATCGGCCCTCGCCATGGAGATCGCGATCCTCGCCGTGGTCCTCGCCGTCGCCGTCCTGGGCGTGGCCGCCTTCGTCGCCCGCCGGCCCGGCAGGGGCGCCGGCGTCGAGCCCGAGCCCGCGCCCCCGGAGTCCCGGGAGGCGCCCGGGCCCCAGGTCGACAACGACTTGGTGGCTGAGGTGGAGGACGCCCTTGCCGGGGTGCACGACGAGGGGCGCCGCGGCACCCTGGTCGAGGCGCCGCCCGCGCCCGAGGGCGCACCGCCGGCCCCAGCGGTCAGGCCGAGCTTCCGCGACCGCCTCGCCAAGGCGCGGGGCACGCTGAGCGGCTATCTCGGGGCCATCCGCTCCCGCAAGGTCGACGACGAGACGTGGGAGGAGCTCGAGGAGGCGCTCATTCGGGCGGACATCGGCGTGGCCACCACCCGGCGCGTGCTCGACGACCTCCGGGCCACGGCCAAGGCCGAGGGCATCGCCGACCCCGAGGTGCTGCTCGAGCGCCTGAAGGCCGAGCTCACGACCCTGCTCGCCGAGGGGGACCGGTCCCTGCGCTTCGAGCCCGGCAGCCCCAACGTCTGGCTGTTCGTCGGGGTCAATGGGGTGGGCAAGACCACCACCATCGGCAAGGTGGCGCGCCAGCAGCTCGACCAGGGACGCTCTGTGATCATGGCGGCGGCCGACACGTTCCGGGCGGCCGCCCCCGAGCAGCTCGCCCTGTGGGCCGGCCGCAGTGGCTCCGAGATCGTGCATGGCAGCGAGGGCGGCGATCCCTCCGCGGTCGTGTTCGACGCCGTCGAACGGGCGGCGGCCCGCGGCAACGACCTGGTCCTGGCCGACACTGCGGGGCGCCTGCACACCAAGACGAATCTCATGGAGGAGCTGCGCAAGGTGCGCCGGGTCGCGGATCGCGACCCGGGCAACGTGACCGAGGTGCTGCTCGTGCTCGATGCGACCACCGGTCAGAACGGACTGGCCCAGGCCCAGCAGTTCACCGAGGCCGTCGACGTGACCGGGGTCGTGCTCGCCAAGCTCGACGGCTCGGCGAAGGGCGGGATCGCGCTGGCGGTCCAGGCCACGCTGGGCATCCCCATCAAGCTGGTCGGCCTGGGCGAGGCCGCCGAGGACCTCGTCGAGTTCGACCCGGCGGAGTTCGTCGAGGCACTGTTCGCCTGAGCGAGGTCGCTCCGCAGGAGGTGGGAAGATGATCGGAATCCTGTTCGTGCCGGTGAAGGCCGCGGTCGGAGCCGGAAAGCTCACGGCGAAGGGCGGCTTCGGCACCGGCAAGATGTCGGCCGTGTCGGCCTACCGGATCACCCGGTGGGTCGGCGTCCGCCGCATCCTCACGGCCGGTGCCGGCGTCGGGGTCGGCCTGCTGATCGCCCCGATGTCCGGCCAGGAGCTGCGCGACAAGCTGCGGCAGCAGTGGCAGAGCCGCCGGGCGCCGGCAAGCGACGACGCCGTCGCCGAGCGCGTGCGGTACGAGCTGTCGCACTCGCCGCGCACCTGGCACCTGCCCCAGCCCGAAGTGGAGGTCGTGGGGGGCAAGGCGATCCTCACCGGCGGGGCACCGCACCCGACGGGCAAGACCGACATCGAGCGCACCGTTGCGTCGGTGCCGGGCGTCGGGGAGGTGGACAGCCAGCTCGTCGTCAGCGGCAACGGGCAGTGACAGCACCCTCCGCCGAACTTGCGGTGATTATCGGGGCTATGACCCCCCTAACCACCGCAAGTTCGGGAGGGGTGTCCGCCCGGTAGGCTCTGGGGCTCATGTTCGACGCGCTGTCCGACCGGTTCGAGGGCATCTTCTCGCGCCTGCGCAGCAAGGGGACGCTCCGCCAGTCGGACGTCGACGAGGTGCTGCGTGAGATCCGGCTCGCCCTGCTCGAGGCCGACGTCAACTTCGTCGTCGTCAAGTCGATGCTGGAGCGCATCCGGGAGCGGGCCGTGGGGGCGCGCATCCACGAGGCCCTCAACCCCGCCCAGCAGGTCGTCAAGCTGGTCAACGAGGCCCTGGTCGAGGCGCTGGGTGGCGAGGCCATCCGGCTCCAGTACGCCTCGCGTCCGCCGACCGTGGTGCTGCTGGCCGGCCTGCAGGGGTCCGGCAAGACGACCAACGCCGCCAAGCTGGCGCGCTGGTTCCGGCAGCAGGGCCGCAACCCTCTCTTGGTGGGCGCCGACCTGCAGCGCCCTGCCGCCGTCGAGCAGCTCCGCACGCTGGGCGAGCGGGTGGGCGTCCCGGTGTTCAGCCGTCCCGGCGACCCGGTCGCCACGGCCGCGGCCGGCGTCGACGAGGCCCGGCGCCTCGGGCGCGACGTGTGCATCGTGGACACCGCCGGCCGGCTCGCCATCGATGCCGAGATGATGGACCAGGTCGGGCGCATCTCGGGGGCGACCCGGCCGGGCTACACGTTCCTCGTCGTCGACGCCATGACGGGCCAGGACGCGGTCACCGTGGCCGAGTCGTTCAACGCCACGCTGGCGCTCGACGGTGTCATCCTCACGAAGCTCGACGGCGACGCCCGCGGCGGTGCCGCGCTGTCGGTGAAGGAGGTGGTGGGCAAGCCGATCGCCTTCGCCTCCATCGGCGAGAAGGTCGACGACTTCGAGCTGTTCCACCCCGACCGCCTGGCCAGCCGCATCCTGGGCATGGGCGACATGCTCACGCTCATCGAGAAGGCCGAGCAGGTCTACGAGAAGGACGAGGCCGAGGCGGCGGCGGCCAAGCTGCTGGAGGGCACGTTCACCCTCGACGACTTCCTCGAGCAGCTGCAGCAGGTCCGCAAGATGGGCCCGTTGCAGAACCTGATGGGGATGATGCCGGGGGTTCCCAAGGAGCTCCGCGACACCGAGGTCGACGAGGGCCAGGTGCGCAGGATCGAGGCCATCATCCGTTCGATGACCCGGGAGGAGCGCGTCGACCCGATGATCATCGACGGCTCCCGGCGCCTCCGCATCGCCAACGGCAGCGGCACCCAGCCGTCGGACGTCAGCCAGCTCCTCAAGCAGTTCCGGGAGATGCGCAAGCTGATGAAGCGGATGCCCGGCCTTCCGGGCAAGCCGGCTCGGGGGCCCCGCAAGGGTCGCAAGGGGCGCAAGGGCGGACGCGTCACGCCTCCGGGCGGCGGCCGCGCCGCGTCTCCCCGTCAGCCTTTCACGCTGCCGGGTCTCAACCAATAACCTCCTCTAGCTCCCAACACGAAAGAAGAAGAGAGTGGCCGTCAAGCTCCGCCTCATGCGGATGGGCAAGAAGAAGCAACCGACCTACCGCGTCGTCGCCGCGGATTCCCGCTCGCCGCGCGACGGGCGCTTCATCGAGATCGTGGGCGTCTACGACCCGCGGCGCGACCCCTCCGCGATCCGCATCGACAACGACAAGGCTGTCGGCTGGCTGCGCCAGGGTGCGCAGCCCACCGACTCGGTCCGCCGGCTGCTCGAGATCTCCGGCGCCTGGCAGGCCTTCCAGGGCCAAGGCCCACGTGCGGCCACGGCCGTGTCCGGAGCGGGTGACGCCGAGGCGGACACCGGCGACGACGCGGGCGAAGCCGGGGAGGCGGACGAAGCCGCGGAGGCGGGCGAGTGACCGAACCGGGCGACGCTGCCGCGCCCCCGCCGCCGACACCGCCGCCGCCTCCTCGCCAAGCGGCACCGGCGGGGGAAGGGGTGGCGGTGCCCACGGCCCGCGCCGTGCTCGAGCACGTCGTCGGGTCGCTGGTCCAGGACC
>DASQUY010000534.1:0-3488 GCA_035641055.1 Acidimicrobiales bacterium
GCGGCGGGTCGGTCGCAGGGATTCCCCGCTGCATCCGCCACGGCGGCGCCCCCTCCGGGGCCTAGAACCCGAGGCCGAGGCGAATCGGACCGCGGGCCGATGTCGCCGCCGCAGCCGGTCCGTACCGTCGCATGGCATGCACGCCATCCGACTGCACGAGTACGGGCCCGCCGAGAACATGCGGTACGAGGACGTCCCCGACCCGCGCCCCCACGAGGGCGAGGTGCTCATCGCCGTGGAGGCTGCCGGGGTCCACCTGGTCGACACCGCCGTGCGCGCCGGAGTGGCCCGCGGGCCGGTGCCGCTGCCGGAGCTACCGACGATCCCGGGTCGGGAGGTCGCGGGCACCGTCGGAGAGGTCGGCCCCGGCGCGGACGAGGACTGGCAGGGTCGGCGGGTCGTGGCGCACCTGGGGCCGGGCGGCAGCGGCGGCTACGCCGCCCTCGCCGTCGCCGGCGTCGATGCGCTGCACCGGCTCCCGGACAACGTGTCGGCGGCGACCGCCGTCGCGATGATCGGCACCGGCCGCACGGCGATGGCCATCCTGGACGTCGCCGCGCTGACACCGGACGACGTCGTGCTGGTGACGGCCGCAGCTGGGGGTCTCGGCAGCCTGTTCGTGCAGGCCGCACGCCGGGTCGGCGCCGTCGCCGTCGGGGTGGCGGGCGGCCCCGACAAGGTCGAGCGGGTCCGGGCCCTGGGCGCCCCGGTGGCCGTCGACTACGACCAGCCCGACTGGACCGACCAGGTGCGTCGGGCCCTGGGCGACCGGCCGGTGACGGTGGTGCTGGAGGGGGTCGGTGGCGACCTCGGTCGCGCCGCCATGGAGCTGCTCGGGGTCGGCGGGCGACTGGTGATGTTCGGCTGGGCGTCCGCCGACGGCAAGCCGACCGCCGTCACCACGGAGGACATCGTGGCCAAGGGCCTCACCGTCAGCTGGGCGATCGGACCGCGTGTGGCGCAGCGGCCCGGAGGCGTGCGCGGGCTGGAGGCCCGGGCGCTCGAGGAGGCGGCGGCCGGGCGGCTGACCCCGGTGGTCCAGACATCTCCCTTGGCGGAGGCGGCCGCCGCCCATCGAGCGCTGGAGACCCGCGGCACCGTCGGCAAGGTGGTCCTGGTGCCGTGATCTGAACGAGCTCCCACCGGGAGGCAGGGTTCTCGGCCGACGGGGCGGAAAATGTCACAGGCCGTAGAGAGAATCACGGCCATGTGTGCAATCTGCGACGGGAAGACCCCCGAAGAGTTCCTGGCCGGTGTCCACGAGCGCATCGAGCGGTTCGGCTTCACCATGGTGCGTGTCGAGGCCAACCCCGACCATCCGTCGTGGCTCTACACGGTTGGGTTGGTCGAGCATCACGACCACCCCGAGCTGTCCGCCCTCGGCATGCCAGTGCGCTTCGCGCACGCCGTGCTCGACGAGTTGAGTCACCGCGTCATGGGCGGCCAAAGCTTCCAGCCCGGCGACGACGTCGTGGTCCGCGGCACCCGCTTCCACCTCGACGACGTCGACCACCGGCTGTGGGAGGGAGACACGTTCAACCAATGGAAGGAGTACTACGCCTGGCGCGGCGACATGCCCCCGGTGCCGTCGGCCCTCGAGGTCGTCGCCCGCGACCCCCAGCCCAACGCCTTCTCGTCGACCAGGACCCATCGTGGCCACCGGCCGACATCTGCCTGAGCACTGCCATCGACAGCGGCCCGCTCCGTCTGACTGTCACACGCCGTCTCTAAGGTCTGGGTCATGGGCACATGGACGGAGTTCGCAGAGGAGGTGCCCGAGATCGCGGGGCTGGCCGAGCGCCGGCTGACGGCGACGGGGCTCATGATGCTGGCGACCCTGCGCAGCGACGGGTTCCCGCGCATCAGCCCGGTCGAGCCGGTGGTAGCCGGCGATCGGCTCGTGCTGCACGACGGCCGGCTGTGGATGGGGATGATGGTCGACTCCACCAAGTCACGCGACCTCAGGCGCGACGGCCGGCTCGGCCTGCACACGGCAACGGCCGACAGGAACGTGAGCGAGGGTGACGTCAAGCTGTGGGGCACGGCCACCGAGGTGACCGACCACGCCACGCTGGCCCGGTTCTCGGACGACATCTTCGAGTCGATCGGCTACCGGTACGAGGTCGGATCATTCGACGCCTTCGACGTCGACCTGCTGGGCGCCTCGTCGGTCTCGGTGGCCGGCGACGTCCTGTACGTCACGACCTGGAAGCCGGGAAAGGGGGTCACCGTGGTCGAAAAACGCGAATGACGGCCGTCGACGCGGGCTGACGGGCATCGACCCTGTGGTGTGCGCTACACCATCGGGTGGTGCCGATACTCGTGCCGACGCTTGCGTCCATCCCCAGTCCGTCCGACAACGCCATCACTATCGGTCCGCTGGAGCTCCGTGCCTACGGGCTGGCGATCGCCTTGGGCGTCATCGCCGCCGTGTGGATCTCGCGGTACCGCTGGGCGCAGCGGGGGGGTGACCCCGACGACATCAGCCGGATCGCGGTGTGGGCGGTGCTGGCCGGGCTGGTCGGTGCCCGCCTGTACCACGTCATCACCGACTACGACCGGTTCCAGGGCCGCTGGCATCACGCCTTCGCCGTGTGGGAGGGCGGGCTCGGCATCCCCGGCGGGCTGATCGCGGGCGTGGCCGTGGGAGCGTACGTGGCGCATCGCCGGGGGCTCCCCGTGGTGGAGCTGCTCGATGTGGTCGCCCCCGCGCTGCCCGTGGCGCAAGCGATCGGGCGGCTGGGGAATTGGTTCAACCAGGAGCTGTTCGGCCGGCCGACCGACCTGCCCTGGGGGCTGGAGATCGATCCCGGCCAGCGGCCGGAGGCCTACCTGGAAGCCACGACGTTCCACCCGACCTTCCTCTACGAGGCGCTGTGGAACCTGGCGCTGGCGGCGTTCCTGGTCTGGTGGGGGCACCGTCACATCACTGCGCACCCGGGACGTCTCTTCGCCATGTACGTGGCCGGCTACGGGATGGGACGCATGTGGGTCGAGGCGCTGCGGAGCGACCCGGCCGCGATCCTCCTCGGCGTGCGCTGGAACATCTGGATGGGCGGCATCGCCGCGGTCGCCGCCATCGCTTGGCTGGTGTACGACGCCCGCCGGGGAACCGACCGGCGGCCGACGCCCGCGCCCGCCATGGAAGCCGGCACAGGAGCCAGCACGGAAGCCGGAACGGGAGCCAGCACGGACGCCGGCACTGAACCCCGCAGCGCCGATGCCGAGCCCGCAGCTTCCCCCGACCCGAGCCCGAGCCCATCGGTCCCGGACACCTGAGCCCGGGGCTCGAAGTCATAGGTTCCGGAGACTCGAGCCCGAGGCCATAAGCTCCGGATCCGGAACCCATGACCTCGGCCACGCCGGGGTGGAACCCATGACCTCGACAGGCGCGGGCGGACGCCGCTGGGCCAGCATGTCGCCGTGCACTTCGCCGAGGTCGTCGCCACCACCACCGAGGTCACGGCTACCCGGGCCCGGTCACGCAA
>DASQUY010000535.1:0-2057 GCA_035641055.1 Acidimicrobiales bacterium
ACCGCGTGGAGGACGGCCCAGGCGACGAGCCAGACGATCACGGCGACCACCGTCATGCCGGCGAGCGGGCCGACGTCGCTGCTGAGCTCCAGCCAGTCGTGGATGGCGGTGCTGGCCTCGGCCAACGTGGTGAGGACACCGAGAGCCAGGCAGCCGACACCGCCGGCCAGGATCGCCGCGGCGATCGGGCCCTCGGGCTTGTCGGGGAACTCGACACCCTGCTCCCGCAGGCGGGCCTCGTGGTCGGTGGCTACGTCCTCGCCGACCGTCGCTGTGCCGGCCGTCGTGGGCTCGGTGCTGTCGCTCGGGAAGGTGTCGCCGGTCGTGCTCATCGGATGCTCCTCGCTCCTAGTAAGTCCCGGTAGAGGTTGAGTTGGGGTCCACCACGCGGAGCATCCCCCTCGCGAGGGTTCGGGTTGCTGACCAACCCACACTGAGGAGGATGCTGTGTCCAACCGTAGGCCGCTCACGCGCGGTGATCGTCGACGTAACGAGAAGCTGGCCCGTCTGCGTTCGATCGTGCGCCCTGATCTGGCGATCGTGGGGATCGATCTGGCGTCGGCGAAGCAGGCGGCGGTGGTTGCCGATCACGACTCGATCACGCTGGGGCGCCGCATGTTCGAGGGTGACCCGTGGGTGATCGACGCGATCTTGGACTGGGCGCTGCCGATCGCTGCCGAGGCCGGCTTCGCCGGGATCGTGGTGGGTTGCGAGCCGACCGGGCACCGCTGGAAGCCGGTGCTGGAGCGGTGCCGGGCCCGGGGGATCGAGCTGGTGTGCGTGAACCCGATGCTGGTGCACCGGGGCCGCGAGGAAGAGGACTTCACCCGGGACCGCTCGGACTTCAAGGACTCCACGATCATCGCTCGCCGGGTCGCGGACCGGCACTGCTATGTCCCCTACGCGCTGGAGGGACAGTGGTGCCGGCTCCGGCACCTGGGCGCCCGCCGCAACGACCAGCTCGTCGAGGCCGGCGCCGCCCGCCAGCAGTTGCGGGACCTGCTCGAGTGCGTGTGGCCCGCGGTGCTGCGTACCGCAGCCAAGCCGCTGGAGTCGATCACCTGGCGCGCCGCGATGGCAGTGTCGGTCGACCCGACCGAGATCGCCGCCATGGGCTATGACGCCTTCGCCAGTTCCGTGGGCGCCGAGCTGGCCCGCTGGGGCGGCCAGCGCCGCAACCACCGCATCCTGGGGGCGATCTGGGCCGCCGCGGTCGAACCCGACGGCGTCGAGAGGGAACGAGCTGCAGCGCTGGAACGGGCCCGCTACGCGATCCGCGACTGGCGCCGCGCCCTCGACGAGATCGTCGACGTCGAGGCCCGCATGGTCGAGGTCCTCGACGCGCTCGGCCTCACCGAGCTGGTCACCAGCATCGACGGGCTCTCCGCCGTCGGCGCGGCCGCGATCCTCGCCGAGGCCGGCGACCCGGCCCGCTTCGACTGCGCCCGCACCTGGGTCAAACACGCCGGGCTGTGCCCCCGCGCCAACGAGTCGGGCACCTTCGCCGGCCAGACCAAGGTCTCCGGCCGGGGCCGCCCCGGGCTGCGCACCGCCGCCTGGCGGGCGCTCTGGGGTGCCCTGCACCACAACGCCGTCTACGCCGCCCGCTACACCCACTTGCGCACCCGCACCGACAACCCACTGCGTGACGGCCAGGCCCGCGCCGCCATCGCCGCGGCCCTGCTGCGCCAACTCTTCGTCGTCGTGACCCGACGCGTCGCTTGGGACCCCGCCATCGCCAGCGGCGACCAGCCCCAGGAGGTGGTCGACCAGGCCGCTTGACGCGACACTGGCGGCGGGCGGGGCGAGCCCGACTCGTCCTTGGGTAGAACCCGTAGCTGAGCAGGGGCGCCCCGCCCACTCTCGACCCGAGCTCGGATGAGGGCTGTTGGGCACAACCCGGTTGTTCGCTAGGTCGAGCACGGAGAGTGGGCGAGGTTGTCCCGGTAGTCGTGGAAGTTGAGGTGGCGGTCCCTCGCTCGAGACCTGCCGGCTGGTAGGCGTCGGGCGTTCCGCCAAGAACTCCGACAGCAAGGGACCGCCATCGTGAAGAAGGA
>DASQUY010000536.1:0-3658 GCA_035641055.1 Acidimicrobiales bacterium
GTGCGAGGGGCGGCGGCGCTGTGTCCCCGTGACCGGGTTCTGGTGGAGACCGACAGTCCCTACCTGGCGCCAGTGCCGCACCGGGGCCGCCCCAACCGGCCGGCCTATCTGCCGCTCGTGGGCGCAGCCCTGGCCGACGCCATGGGCCTCGACGTCTCCGCCGTCGCCGAGGCCACCTGGGCCAACGCCGAGAGCGTGTACCGGCTGGCCGTACCCTCTGCCGGGTGACCCTCAGCCGCCGGCAGGTGCGCGAGCTGCTCGACCGGCACGGGCTGGCGCCCAGCCGGGCGCTGGGCCAGAACTTCGTGGCCGACCCCAACACCGTGCGGCGGATCGCCCGGCTGTCCGGTGTCGGCCCCGGCGACCGGGTGGTCGAGATCGGGCCGGGGCTGGGGTCCCTGACGCTCGCGTTGGCCGAGACCGGGGCGGCGGTGACCGCCGTCGAGCTCGACCGCCACCTGCTGCCCGTGCTGCGCTCGATCGTGGAGCCCCACGGGGTGCGGGTGGTCGAGGGTGACGCCCTGCGCCTCGACTGGGTGCCGGTGTTGGGGCGCGAGGGCGACGGCGGCGAGGCCCGTCCCTGGGCGCTGGTCGCCAACCTGCCCTACAACGTGGCGACGCTGCTCGTGCTCCGGGTGCTCGCCGAGGTTCCGGTCATCGATCGCCTGCTGGTGCTGGTGCAGCGGGAGGTGGGGGAGCGCTTGGCGGCCTCGCCCGGCGACAAGGCGTACGGCATCCCCTCGGTCAAGGTGGCGTACTGGGCCGAGGCCGAGGTGGTGGGGCGCGTGCCGCCCACCGTGTTCGTCCCCCAGCCCCGGGTGGAGTCGGTGCTCGTGCGCCTGCGGCGGTGGCCCGCACCCCGGGTCGCGGTCGATCCCGGGCGGCTGTTCCCGCTCGTCGACGCCGGCTTCGGCCAGCGCCGCAAGATGCTGCGGCGCTCGCTGGCCGGGTTGGTCGATGCCGACGGCTTCTCGAAGGCGGGAGTGCGGCCCGAGGCCCGGGCCGAGGAGCTGGCGCTCGAGGACTGGGCGCGGCTCGCCGATGCGCGTGTGAGAGAGTGACGCCCTCTGACGACGCTCCTCGCCCCCGCCAAGCTCACGATCTCGCTGCGCGTCACCGGCGCGCGCCCCGACGGCTACCACCTGATCGACGCCGAGATGGTGAGCCTCGACCTGGCCGACGAGCTCACCTTCACCGACGGCTCGGGCCTGGAGATCGTTGACGACCGACCCGGCGCGTCCGGGGTGCCGGCACCCGCAGGCGGCCCGCCGGTGGCCGCTCCGGCGCAGGTCGCCCAGGCATCCGCCGGACCGCTGAGGCCGGGCGTGCCGGCCGCGCCGGGGCTGCCCCCGGGCGTCCCGGCCGATGGCGACAATCTCGTGCGCCGAGCGCTGCGGGCGATCGGCCGCGACGCGCATGTCCGGCTGGTGAAGCGCATCCCTGCGGGCGGCGGGCTGGGCGGGGGATCGGCCGACGCCGCCGGCGTGCTGCGCTGGGCGGGCCGTGCCGGCGGCGACGATGTGGCGTTGGCCGCCGAGCTCGGTGCCGACGTGCCGTTCTGCCTGCGGGGCGGACGTGCCCGGGTGAGGGGCATCGGGGAGGTGGTCGAGCCGCTGCCGTTCGTGGCACGCACGTTCACGCTGCTGATCCCGCCGTTCGGGTGCTCGACCGTCGCCGTCTACCGGGCGTGGGACACCCTCGGGGGGCCCAGGGCCGCCGGTCCGAACGACCTCGAGCCCGCGGCCCTTGCCGTAGAGCCGGGCCTGGCCCGCTGGCAGGACCGCCTCGGCGACGCCACCGGACAGGAGCCCGTGCTCGCCGGCTCGGGCTCGACCTGGTACGTCGAGGGCGCGTACCCCGGCGACGGCCGTGTCGTGGTGCGCACCGTGCCCGGCTACGGCTGACAACGGGTGACGGCCTGCGGCTCCACGTCCTGGAGGCGGCGTCTCGAGGCAATAGCCGCCGGTGGCGGCGGTTATTGCCTCGCGCAGCGGCGCCCGATCCCGCGCGCGACGAGCGCCCCGGTGCGGGGCGCTCGGCCGTCGTGCTCGGTTCGTGTGTCGAGCGGGTGGCTACTTGCCGGCCGCTCGGCGCTGCCAGCGCGTGCGCTTGAGCATCTTCTTGTGCTTCTTCTTGCGCATGCGCTTGCGGCGCTTCTTGATCAGCGAGCCCATGAGGGGCGCCACCCTACCGGGGGCCGGGTCCGCCGAGGCAATCCGGCGGCCAGGCTTTCAGCTCCCCTGGAGGCCCTGCACGAACTGGGCGAGCTCGCCGAGGGGCATGGTCGCCTCGAGCGTGACCCAGCAGTTTCCTGCGGGGTGAGGGATGTGGACCTCCGTGTAGGAGCCGATCGGGTAGGGGAAGATCACCGGATCTTCACCCGGGATGGGACCTGGGGTGGGATTGCCGCCATCGTCCTGCCGGTTGAGCAATCCGACCGACACATAGACGTACTGGCCGAGATTCGGCCCCGAGAACGTCCCGGCGAACTGCTCGTCGTTCCCTGACGGCGGTTGGATCTCCGGCCCGGCGTCACGCGGCGCCATCGTCGCCGACCACCCGGCGGGCGGCGTGCTGGTGGTGAGCCCGAGGTCCACTGGGCAGGCGGGGAACTCGGCGGCTTCCTCCGCTGCCTGCTCGGCGGCCTCCTCGGCTGCCCGCTCCTCGGCCGCTCTCTCCTCGGCGGCCGCCTCGGCGTCTTCGGCCGTCTCCGCCGCAGCCGCATCGTCGGTCGTCGTGGTCTGCGGCGGCTCGGTGGTCGTGCTCGACTGCTCGATGGCCGGCTCGACGTCGGGGTCCGTCCGCACGTCGTCGTTGTCGTCCCGCACGAGCAGCGCCGCGGCCGCGGCGACGACCGCCAGCACGGCGGCGGCCGCCAGCAGCTTCGGCCACCGGCGGCGTCCGCCCGGATGACCGTCGCCGTTGAGGGGCACGATCAGGCCGCGGTCGGCACGCTCGCGGATCTCCTGCCACTGGTCGGGGGGCTCGAGTGTCTGTAGCCCCCGGATGGCGGTGTCGTAGCGGTCAGCCATCGTCGTCCTCCAACAGCTCGCGCAGCCGCCTTCGCCCGCGCAACGCCTGGACCCGCACGGTGGTGGCGCTGGTGCCGAGGGCGGCCGCTACCTCGGGGGCGGTCATGCCGGCCACGTCGCGCAACACGACGCAGGCCCGCTGCTGGTCGGTGAGGGTACGGAGGGCCCGCACCAGGTCGATCGCGGCCGCCCGCAGGTCGCCGTCGACGGCGGCAGCGGGCAACGACCGCTCGACGGCCTCCAGCTCGGCGACACCGCCGGCGGCAAGGGCCGAGCCCGAGCCTCGCCGCTGCAGCTCGCCGGCGATGCGGAACGCTGTCCTCCACACCCAGGCGTCAACGTCGCGCACGGCCTCGCCCCGCCGGGCGGCCTGGGCGAAGGCCTCCGCACAGGCCTCGTCGGCCACCTCCCGCGATCCCGACCAGGCGAGCACCGACCGCCACAGCCGCGCGTGGGTGCGGAGGTAGGCGGCGTGGAGCCGGTCGAGGTGGAGGCCCGGTTCGGTCGCCACACCAGCATCCTTCACGCCCAGCAAGGGCCCGGGCGCAACCGGATCGTTAACACCCCCGCCGTCGGCGGCCGGTCACCGGGTACGGTGAGGGCCCGGTCGGGGGTAGTTCAAACGG
>DASQUY010000537.1:0-3802 GCA_035641055.1 Acidimicrobiales bacterium
TGGCGGCCGCGGTGTGCGGCGAGCCGCTGCCCGCCGAGGTGGCGGCGGCATGCGATCCGGAGCGGTTCGCCCGAGGCAATAGGTTCCGCGGCGGGGAGGGCGAGGCAATAGGTTCCGAATCCGGAACCCCGGCCCGAGCGGCCGTGGGAGCGGGAGAAGTGTCCCTCGGGCCCGCCCCGGCGGAACCCATTGCCTCGGCTCCGCCGCCGCCAACGGGGCCGGCGCGATGAACGCAGCGACCCCTCGGCCCGACGAGGTGCGGCTGACCGTCAACGGCGATGAGGCCGTGGTGCCGGCCGGGACGACGGTGGCCTCGCTCCTCGGTCGTCTCGGCGTCGAGCCGCGGGGGGTGGCGGTGGCGGTGGACGGCGAGGTGGTGACCCGCCGCCGATGGGGGGAGCGCTCGCTGACGGACGGCGAGCGGGTCGAGATCCTGTCGGTCGCCAAGGGAGGTTGACGATGGCGGTTGCACACGAGGTCCCCGACGCCCCGGCGAAGGAGGCCGCCGGCGACCCGCTGGTCATCGCCGGGGAGTCGTTCCGGTCGCGGCTGATCCTCGGGACCGGCGGCGCCCCCCACCTGGAGCTGCTCGAGCAGGCTCTGGTCGCCTCGGGCACCGAGATCACCACGGTGGCGTTGCGCCGGATCGACCCGTCGGCGCCGGGGTCCCTGTTCGACCTGCTACGGCGCCGCGGCATTCGCCCGCTGCCCAACACGGCGGGCTGCTTCACGGCCCGCGACGCCGTGCGCACCGCGCAGCTCGGCCGGGAGGCGCTGGAGACCGACTGGGTCAAGCTGGAGGTGGTGGCCGACGAGCGCACGCTGCTGCCCGACCCCGTGGAGCTGCTCGATGCCGCCGAGGATCTCGTCGACGACGGCTTCGTGGTGCTGGCCTACACGAACGACGACCCCGTGCTGGCGCGCCGCCTCGAGGACCTCGGCGCCGCCGCCGTCATGCCGCTGGGCGCCCCCATCGGCAGTGGCATGGGCATCCGCAACCCCTACAACCTGGCGATGATCGTGGAGGCGGCCGGGGTGCCGGTGGTGCTCGACGCCGGCATCGGCACCGCGTCCGACGCCGCCCAGGCTATGGAGCTGGGCTGCGACGCGGTGTTGCTGGCCACGTCGGTCACTCGGGCTCGGGACCCGGTCCGCATGGCCGCCGCCATGCGCCATGCCGTGGAGGCCGGCCGGCTGGCCCGCTCGGCCGGCCGCATCCCCCGGCGGCTCTACGCCGAGGCCTCGACCAGCGCCGAGGGCCTGGCGGACCTGGGCTGAGGGCGATGTCCCCGCCCGGCCTGCTCGTGCTGACCGACCGGCGCGCGGCGGAGGACGCGGGTGGCGACCTCGTCGACGTGGCGGCGGCGGCGGTGGGGGCGGGCGCCCCGGCCGTCGTGCTGCGCGAGAAGGACCTGCCGCCGCCCGAACGGCTCGCGATCGCGCGCCGGCTGCGGACGATCACGGCGTCGGCGGGCGCCGCGCTCGTCGTCGCTAGTGATGTGGCGCTGGCCCGTGAGGTGGGTGCCGACGGCGTGCACCTGGCGGCCCGCGACCCGTGGCCCGAGCCGGCCGGGTCCGGCCGACCGTTGCGGGTGGGGCGGTCGTGCCACTCGGTCGGCGACCTTCTCGCCGTCGCCGCGGGCGGCGGTGACTACGCCACGTTCTCCCCGGTGTTCGCCACCGCGTCGAAGCCCGGTTACGGGCCGGCCCTGGGCCTCGACGGGCTGCGGGCCGGCTGCCGGGCCGTCGCCCGCACGGGAGCCGAGCTGGCCGTGTACGCCCTCGGCGGCGTCGGTCCCGGCCGGGCGGCCGACTGCTTGGCGGCGGGCGCCGCCGGCGTGGCGGTCTTGGGGGCGGTCATGCGGGCGCCCGATCCAGCCGCGGCCGTCCGGGCGCTCCTGGCCGAGCTCAACACGCAAACTGGTCGTAGCACGACGGCATATGACCGCACAGCTACGACCAGAACGGTGTTGGGATGAGTGACACGCCGCCGGTGGCGCTGACGATCGCCGGGTCCGACTCGGGCGGAGGCGCCGGCATCCAGGCGGATCTGCTGACCTTCGCCGCCCTGGGCGTCCACGGTGCCAGCGCCATCACCGCCCTCACCGCGCAGAACACGGTCGGCGTCACCGGCGTGCACGTGCCGCCCGTCGACTTCCTGCGGGCGCAGCTCGACGCCGTGCTCGAAGACCTGCCCGTGGCCGCGGTCAAGACGGGCATGCTCGCCACCGAGGAGGTGGTGGTGGCGGTGGCCGAGTACGCGGCCGCCGGCCGGCTGCCCAACCTCGTGGTCGACCCCGTGCTGGTGTCGTCGACCGGCGCCCGGCTGCTCGACCCCGGCGCCGAGGCCGCCTACCACGAGGCGCTGTTCCCCCACGCCCTCGTGATCACCCCCAACACCCGCGAGGCGGCGGCCCTGCTGGGCACCGATGTGACCACCCTGGCCGAGGCCCGCGACGCCGCCTGCCGCCTCGCCGGGTGGGGGCCGCAGTGGGTGGTCGTCAAGGGCAGCCACCTGGCCCCGACCGAGGACGAGACGGGCGGAGGGCGGCGCGCCTGCGACGTGGTGGTCGAGGCCGCCACCGGCGAGCTCACCGAGCTGTGCCTTCCCCGGGTGGACACGCCCAACGACCACGGCACGGGCTGCTCGTTCGGCGCGGCCACCGCGGCGAGGCTGGCGCACGGTGAGCAGGTGGCCGACGCGCTGGCGGCGGCCAAGCGCTTCGTGCACGACGGCCTGGAGCGCTCGGCCCGCTGGACGCTGGGTGCCGGCCACGGCCCCGTCGGCAAGCTCGGTGCGTGGGAGTGACAGAACCTGCGGTGGTTGGAGGGGCTATGGCCCCCTTAACCACCGCAAGTTCGAGGTGGTGTGAGCACCGGCAGGCCGCCGCGCCACCGTCCCGGCCCCTGGAGCCACGACTGGCCCGGCGGGCAGTCGGCGAGGTGCTCGCAGTGCCGGCAGGCGGGCGACGGGGTGGCGTCGGCGGGATCGAAGCCCCGGTCGACGGCGCGCACCCGCTGCTCGACCACCGCCAGGACCTGCTCGGCGCCCCGTGCCAGCACGTCGTCGTCCACCGGGACCGTCACCCGCTCGCCCGTGTCGCCGGCGGTGACGAGCACGGCGGCGGGCGCCACGCCGCTGGCCAGCGCGCCCGCGCAGCCCTCGAACGCCGCCCGGTCCGCCAGCGCGCCGTCGTCACCGGTCGTCGCCCGGTGAACCACCAGGGTGACGCCGCCGGGTCCGGGGGAGCCAAGAGCGCGTCCGATGCGGGCATCCGCGCTGGCAGCCACCCGGACCGGCGAGTCCCGCTCCGGACGCCAGGCGGGCAGGGCGGCGGCCGACGGGCTGGCGGCGCCCAGCAGCGTCAACCGGTCCGGTAGGGGCCAGCCCAGCACCCGGACGAACCCGGCCAGCCACCGGCCGGCCGCCGCGGCCACGGCGGCGAGCGTGACCGCATCGCCCGACTCCCAGGTCTCGACGATCCAGTCGCCCACGCCCGACGGCTCGACCGGGGGTCCGCCGCCCTCCGGGCCGAACCGGAGCGCCCGCATCCAGGTGCGGATGGCGTCCAGCGGCACCGGCTGGGGGGGCGGCCGACCGCCGGGCACACGGGCGGTGGCGAGGGTGAAGTGGTGGGCGAGCGCGGCGCGCCCGACGGCGCCGCCGGCCAGCACCGGCGACCAGCCGGGAAACCCCCAGCCCCGCTCGCCTTGGCCCCGGTACCGGCTGGGACACGTCGCCGTCTCGTGTGCCGCCACCCAGCCCACGTACACGTCGCTCAGTGGAGCGGCCGCGCCCGCG
>DASQUY010000538.1:0-2875 GCA_035641055.1 Acidimicrobiales bacterium
CCGCGTCGTCGACGTGGCCGCCGCCCTCGCCGATCCCGCGACCCCACAGGACCGCCGGGCCCGGCTGCGCAGCGCCGACGACCGGACGGCGGCCGTCGTCGCCCAGCGGGGCGCAGCGGACGCCGGACTCCGTCGGATCGAGCCCTGACCCCTAACGTCAAAGTGTGCGGCAACCTCAGCAACTCGAAATCAAGCGACAGCTCTCCCCCACCGACGTCGATGCCGTGAGCGCTCTGCTCCGGGCGGCCGAGCGAGCCGATGACCACAAGCCGCTCGACGAGCACCGGTTCCTCGACGCCGCGGTCGGCGGCGGGAGCGACTTCGCCGGGCTGCTGGCGTGGCCACCGGGGCAGGACCATCCCGTGGCCTACGCCCACGTCGTGCGGGGCACGCGGCGCTGGGAGCTGGAGCTCGTGGTCGACCCCCAGCACCGCGACGAGCTCGACGAGATCGGTCCCACGATGCTCGCCGCCGCGCTCGACGTGGTACGGGAGGAGGGCGGCGGCCACGTCCACCACTGGGTGTACCAACCGACCGAGGCACACGACCGCATGGCCCGGTCGGTGGGACTCGTGCGCGGGCGCGACCTGTGGCAGCTCCGCCGGGCGCTGCCCCTGGCCGAGCCGTTCGACATCGCCACCCGGTCCTTCGAGGTGGGTCGCGACGAACGGGCGTGGCTCGAGGTCAACAACCGGGCGTTCGACTGGCACCCCGAGCAGGGCGGCTGGACCCTCGAGGACCTGCGCTCCCGGGAGGCGGAGCCGTGGTTCGACCCCGCCGGCTTCCTACTCCACGAGCACGACGGGCGCCTGGTCGGCTTCTGCTGGACGAAGGTGCACGCCGACCACGACCCGCCGCTGGGCGAGATCTACGTCATCGCCGTCGATCCGGACGCCCACGGTCGAGGGCTGGGCCGGGCGCTGGCGCTCGCCGGCCTCGACTACCTGGCGCGGCAGGGGCTGCGCGTCGGCATGCTCTACGTCGACGCCACCAACGACCCCGCCAACAAGCTCTACGCCGACCTCGGCTTCACCCGCCACCACACCGACCGGGCCTACGTCGGCGACGTCTGACCCCCAAACTCCGGGGCGCTAGGCCGTGCCGACGCCGACGGCAGAGCCGATCAGGAACGTGATCACCGCCGGCACCACGGTGAAGGCCACCTGGCGGGCCACCGCCCGGACCGCCGGACGTCCGGTCGACCGCCCGATCAGCGCACCCACGACCGCGGCCGCCAGCACGCCCAGCAACAGCGACGTCACCTTGGCGGCGTTGCCGCCCGCCACGAACCAGGGGACGAGCGGCACCAGCGCCCCCACGGAAAACGAGACGAACGACGACAGCGCCGCCGCCGGCGGCGAGCCGAGCTGGCCGGGATCGATGCCCAGCTCCTCGCGGGCGTGGGTCTCCAGCGCCATGTCCGGGTCGCGCATCATCGCCTCGGCCACCTCGCGCGCCTGGTCGGGGTCGAGCCCGCGCTGCTCGTAGATGTCCGCGAGCTCCCGGGTCTCGGGCCCCGGCCGCCGGTGCAGCTCGCGGGCCTCCACCCGCAGCTCCCGCTGCAGCAGCTCGGACTGCACCCGCATCGAGTTGTACTCCCCCGCGGCCATCGAGATGGCGCCGGCCACCAGGCCGGAGAGCCCGGCCAGGCGCACCACCGCCGGCTGGGGATCAGCGCCCGCCACGCCCAATATGAGGCCCATGTTGCTCACCAGCCCGTCGCTCACCCCGAACACCGCCGCTCGCACCGCACCGCCCTGGACGTCACGGTGGTGGAACTCCGGGTGCGCCGAGGCCGGACGACGCCCGGCGGCGGCGCGCGGTCGGGCAGCCTCGGGACCGGTGATGCGCCAGAACGACGGCACGCGCCGCACGGTACCCGGGCTCGCCGTCGGGTAGCGCGGTACCTGGTCCTGACGGCTCCGCTCGCCTCGGTCCCGCCCGTGGGGCATGATCGCCGGCATGACCACCATCGTGCAGGGAATCGCCGGCCTCCGCGACCTCGAGGGGCAGCACCTCGGCCACAGCGACTACGTCGAGATCACGCAGGCGCAGGTCAACCTGTTCGCCGACGCCACCGGCGACCACCAGTGGATCCACGTGGACGTCGATCGGGCCACGCACGAGAGCCCGTTCGGCGGCCCGATCGCCCACGGCTACCTCACGCTGTCGCTCGGCCCGCGCCTCGCCCCCCAGGTTCTGCGGGTCGAGGGCGTCAGGCTCGGGGTCAACTACGGCTGCGACCGGGTCCGTTTCCCGTCGCCCGTGCCGGTGGGTGCCAAGCTCCGCCTCGGCCTCGAGCTGCTGGAGGTCGCCGACATCCCGGGCGGGGTGCAGGTGACGGAGCGCTGCACGTTCGAGGTCGAGGGCGGCGACAAGCCGGCCTGCGTGGCGGACACCCTCGTCCGCTTTTACGAGTAGGTCACGCCGACAAGCGGGAGCGCACCGCCGGCCAACCCGGGAGCGCCCGCACGCTGGCCAGGTCGGGCTCGCCGTCGAGCAGGCCCGGCGCGTGGAAGCCCGCGTCGACCGCCGCCTCGATCCAGCGCAGCGCCTCGTCCGCCTGTCCGGCGCGTGCCCACGAGCACGCCACCTCGAACGCCGTCTGCGCGGGGCTCTGCGGCCCGGCGGCGAAGACCTGCTCCCCCACCTCGGCCGCCGCCCGGAAGCGCTCCGCATAGTGCAGGTGCGTCTGCAGGCCGCCGGCCGCCTCGACCCCGGCCTGCCCGGCGGCGACCAGGCGCGCCGCCACCATCGACGCCCGGCCCCGGTCGGCCAGCAGCGTGGCCGCCACGAGGTTGGGGGGACCCCCGGGATCGTCGCGATAGGCGGTCTCGAACAGGTCGTCGGCCATCTCCACCGGCCCCGTCACCAG
>DASQUY010000539.1:0-7189 GCA_035641055.1 Acidimicrobiales bacterium
CTCGCTGCGGGGCATGCACTTCGCCTACCCCGGCGGGCAGGTGGCGCTCGATGGTGTCGACCTCGAGATCGGCCCCGGCGAGCGCGTGGCGGTGCTGGGACCCAACGGGGCCGGCAAGTCGACGTTGGTGCTCCACCTCAACGGCATCCTCGAGGCGCAGCGGGGCGAGGTGGCGATCGGCGGCCTGCCGGTCGCCAAGCCCCACCTGGCCGAGATCCGCCGCCGGGTCGGCATCGTCTTCCAGGACCCGGACGACCAGCTGTTCATGCCCAGCGTGCGCGACGACGTGGCGTTCGGGCCCGCCCAGGCGGGTCACCGCGACGCCGAGCTCGCCCGCCGGGTGGCCGCGGCGCTCGACGCCGTGGGCATGGGAGAGCACGGCGACGCCGCGCCCCACCACCTCAGCTTCGGCCAGCGTCGCCGCGCGGCTATCGCCACGGTGCTGGCCACCGACCCCGGGGTCCTGGTGCTCGACGAGCCGACCGCCAACCTCGACCCGGCGGCCCGTCGCGAGCTCACGGCCGTGCTGGCCTCGCTGGACGTGACCCTGCTGGTCGTGTCCCACGACCTTCCCTACGCGCTGGAGACCACCACCCGGGCCGTCATCCTCGACCAGGGGCGGATCGTGGCGGACGGGGCCACGGCCGACGTCCTGGCCGACACGGCCCTGCTCGCCGCCCACCGGCTCTACCTGCCCGTCGGGTTCGATCCGACTCGCCGCGGTCAGCCCTCGCGAGATGGCTCCTCGCCCGGGCCATCGGGGTGAGCAACCGCCCGAGTTTCCGGAGGGCGAGCGTGGCGACGAAGGTGGAACTGGCGGGCCTGACGCCCGCTGAGCCACAGGGCGACAGCGAGCCAGACGACGACCAGCGCCGCCCCCAGACCGCCGGCGTAGTCGCGGGGGAAGAGCGATGGGTTCGTCGGATCGTCGCCGTACCCCCGCACGAACGGCCAGGCCACGAGGCCGAGCACGCCGCTGGCGATCAGCCCGACGCGCACCGGTGGCCAGGCACGTGGCGGGGTCAGGCGCCGGGCGGCCCCGGCGATGCCGAGCGCCGCGGGCACGAGGACGAGGTCGTGCACCACGGCCGTCCCGACGATCCAGCGAGCCAGCTCCGGCGGGTGGGTGGCGCCGGCGTCGACGAGCGCGCCGCGCACGCCATAGCCGATCACCGGCAGGCCCAGGGCGAGCCCGACCAGCAGGCCGCGCCGCGACGTGGTCTCGGGCAGCGCGGGCCGGCCGCCGTCGCTCACGCCGGTCGCTCCTCGCGGACCACCACCCTCGACACCCACTTCGTCTGCATCACGCCCGGACGATTGGGTCCGATCAGCCGCACGGGGAAGCCGTGGTCGATGTCCAGCGGCTCCCCGTCGAGCTCCAGCGCCAAGAGGGTGTCGGGGTCGGCCGCGTGGTCGGCGTTGAGGTCGGCGGCCCGGTAGAGCCCGCTCGGTTGCAGCGACTCGACCGTCGCCTCGGCGCCGGGGGCGGCCCCGGCGAGCGCCAGGAGGTCGCGCACCGGCACGCCCCGCCAGCGCGCCGAGGCGCTCCAGCCTTCGACGCAGGCGATGGGCAGCTCGGCCTCGCGCGGGGGCAGGGCCCGCAGGTCGTCGAGGCCCAGCGTCAGCCGTCGCCCCACGGCCCCTTCCACGGTCAGCCGGTACCCCGGATCCCGAGCGGCGTCGACGACCCGGGCGCTCGCCGCCGACTTGTTGACGGGGACGCCCTGCGGGCCCACCCCCCGGCGGCGCTGGGCGAGCACCGACACGCGGTCGAGCGCGGGCAGCGTCCCGCCGGCGGTCGCCACGACCAGGCCGAGCGACGTGGCGGCCACCCCGCCGAGGAAGGCCCGGCGGTCACCCGCAGTCGTCCGCACAACGCCCGGGGCCCCGCGCGGTGTGCGCCGCACGGCGTCGCGGGTGGCGGCTGCCTTGGCGCCGACGTGCACGACCAGCGCCCCGATCGTCAGCCACGCCGCCCAGAAGTGCGCACGGGGAAAGAAGAACGACCACGGGTACCAGTGGGCCAGGTTGAGCGTGCCCGAGACCACGAGGAACAGCCCGCCGCCCACGAGGGGCACGAGCGCCAGCCGTTCCACGCCGTGCAGCAGCGAGCGCGCGGGCGGCCACGCGAACAGGTGCGGGTGGACGACCCACAGCTTGGCCAGCAGCAGCGGGATCGCCGCCGTCCCGCTGGCCACGTGCACGCCCTGGGTGATGCGGTACAGGCCGGCCGGCCGAGCGGGGTAGGTGAACCACGACGGCGGATGCTGCGCCAGGTGCGACCACAGGCCCGTGAGGAAGCAGGTGCCGAAGGCGAGCCCGAGTGCCAGCCCCAGCCAGGCGGCACTGCGCACCTCGTGGAGGTCGCTGCGACCGAGTGCCCGGGCGGGTGCCGTCACGGCTTCACTAGCCGCCCGAACCACCGCCCGCCGCGCACGCCCACCCCGGCCGACCGCAGCCCGGCGGCCGCCGCCGTTCCCGCTGCGTCGGCGCCCGCCAGCCGGGACACCGCCCCGGTTACCGCGGCTACCGCCGCCGCCGTCCGTGTCGCCGGGGCGGCTGCGGCCACCGCCACCGCATCCGGCCACGTGTCGATGTCGGTGTGGGCCCCGAGCCACCGGGTGCGCAGGCCGAGCGCCGCCAGGCGGGCCGCCTGGCGGGCGCCGGTGTCGGGACGGCTGGTCGGCACGCCCAGGAAGGCGTCCGGCCGTGGCCGCCGCAGGCCGACGGCCCACCAGCCGCCGTCGGTGGCCGGGGCCAGCACTGCGTCGACGCCGTCGCCGTCGAGCGCCGCCATCGCACGCCGGAGCTCGGCGCCACTGACCTGCGGCGTGTCCATGCCCACCTGCAGGGCGGCGCCGCGGGCCGCCGACCAGGCGTGCGCCAGCCGCCGGTCCAGCGGGCCGCGCCCCTGCCCGACCACCACGACGCCCGGCGGGCACCACGCGCCCGGACGCCCGTCCAGGGCGAGCACCACCCGGTCCGCACCCGAGGCCACGGCCGCGTCGAGCGTGTCGGCGAGGGCGGCGGCGGCGATGGTCGCCGCCTCGGTGGGGGAGCACGGCGGGCACAGCCGGGTCTTGACCCGCCCCGGCACCGGTTCCTTGGCCACCACGATGAGATCCATGGCCCCGGTGTACGGCGGCCGCCGGGCACGGTGGGGCGCCCCGACCCGGTGTTTCCCGGCTCGTAAGGGTTCGGAGCGCAGCGCGGCCGTAGCCTCGGGGGCGGTGATCGACGCACCGCCACGGATCCTGGTGGTCGACGACGACACGACGGTGTCGGAGGTCGTCGCCCGCTACCTCGAGCGCGACGGCTACACGGTGGAGACGGTGACCGACGGGCGGGAGGCGCTCGACCGGGCCCTGGCCGAGCCACCCGACCTGGTGGTCCTCGACCTCATGCTCCCGGGCGTCGACGGGCTCGAGGTGTGCCGCCGGCTGCGGGCGCTGGCGCCGGTGCCCATCGTCATCCTCACGGCCCGGGGCCAGGAGAGCGACCGCATCGTCGGGCTGGACCTGGGGGCCGACGACTACGTGTCCAAGCCGTTCTCGACCAAGGAGCTCGTGGCGCGTGTGCGGGCCGTTCTGCGGCGGGCCAAGGGCCCGCTGGCGCCCAACGGGGACCGCGACGGCCCTCTCCGCGTGCACGTGGACGGAGACCTCGAGGTCGACATCGCCGCCCGGCAGGCGCGCATCGGCGGCGAGGTGGTCTCCCTCACGGCCCGCGAGTTCGAGCTGCTCGGCTTCCTGGTGCGCCATCCCCGGGTGGCGTTCCGCCGCGAGGAGCTGCTCGAGCACGTGTGGGGCTACCGCTACGGGGACGCCTCGACGGTGACCGTCCACGTGCGGCGCCTCCGCGAGAAGATCGAGCCCGACCCGGCGCACCCGGTGCGCATCGCCACGGTCTGGGGCGTCGGCTACCGCTGGGAGGGCGCCGCGGCGCCGGCCGGGGGCGGGGCGTGACGGGGGCGGGGAGCTCGGCCCGGGCGGCGGTCGCCCCCGCGGTCGTGACGGTGGCCGGGCTGGCGGTGGCGGTGGGCGCGGCGGCGTCGCTCGGCGTGCCGGCCCGCGACTGGGCCCAGCTCGTCGGGATCAGCTTCGGCGTGGCGGTCGGCGCCTACGCCGCAGGGCGGCTGGTCCTGCGCCGCTCGCGCAGCCCGGTCGTGGTGGCGCTCATCCCGGTGGCGGCGGTGGCGCTGGGGCTGCTGGCGGCGGCCGAGGCGATGTTCGTGTCGAGCCACGACCTCTCGGCGCTCGTCGTGGTCGTGGCGGGGGCGGGCACGGCCGGGGTGCTGGGGGCGCTGGCCCTGGCCGGCGAGCTGGAGCGGGCGCGGCGCGAGGTGCTCGAGGTGGCGGAGCGGGAGCGGGCGCTGGATCGCAGCCGCCGTGAGCTCGTGGCCTGGGTGAGCCACGACCTGCGCACGCCGATCGCCGGCATCCGGGCCATGGTCGAGGCGCTCGACGACGGCGTCGTCGACGACCCCGAGGACGTGCGGCGCTACTACGACCAGCTCGTGACCGAGGCCGATCGCCTGGCGCGGCTGGTGGACGACCTGTTCGAGCTGTCACGCATCGAGGCGGGGGCGCTGCCGCTGAGCGTCGAGCGGGTGCCGCTCGGCGAGCTGGTGTCGGAGGTCGTGGCGTCGTCGACGATGATGGCCGAGGCCAAGGGCGTGCGCATCGAGGGGCGGTCCGACGGCGGGGTCGACGGTGGGCGCGAGGGCATCCCGACCGACGTGGCCGGGTCGGCCCCGGAGCTGACCCGGGTGGTGCGCAACCTGCTCGACAACGCCGTCCGCCACACCCCGCCCGGGGGGAGGGTGGAGGTGGCGGTGGGCGGCGACCCCGGCTACGCCGAGGTGTCGGTGCGCGACGGCTGCGGTGGCATCCCCGCCCATGACCTCGACCGGGTGTTCGACCTCGCCTACCGGGGCGACGCCGCCCGCACGCCCGGCGTTGATCTCGGAGGTGCCGGCCTGGGACTCGCCATCGCCCGGGGCCTGGTGGAGGCGTTCGATGGCGCCATCGCCGTCCGCAACGAGCCGGGCGGCTGCCGCTTCACGGTCCGCCTGCCGCGGGCCTGAAAGGGCCGAACTTGCGGTGGTTACGGGGGTCATGGCCCCGGTAACCACCGCAGGTTCGGGTGGAGGCTCGTGTGGGTGGCCCGGAACCCGAGGCGCTCGGCGGCCCGGGCCGGGCTGGCGACGATGTGCCGGACGTCGCCGAGGCGGCCGCCGCCCACCACGGCGGGCTCCAGGCCCGTGCCGGCGCAGGCGGCCCGCGCCAGGTCGAGGACGGTCCGGGGCCGGCCCGACGCCACGTTCAGCGGTCCCGCCACCGGGTCGTCGACGGTGAGGGCCGCCACGTTGGCGCGGGCGACGTCGGTGACGTGGACGAAGTCCCGCGTCTGCCCGCCGTCCTCGAACACCGCCGGTGGCTCGCCGCGCGCCACGGCCGAGCGGAAGATCGACGCCACACCGGCGTACGGCGTGTCGCGGGGCATCCGGGGCCCGTAGACGTTGTGGTAGCGGAGCGCGGTCACGGGCAGGCCGTGTTCCCGTCCGAAGCTGGCGCACAGGTGCTCCTGGTGCAGCTTGGTGGCGGCGTAGACGTTGCGGGGATCGGGGGGCGTGTCCTCGTCGGTCGGCTGCCAGGCCAGCGGGGCGCCGCACGCCGGGCAGGGCGGGTCGAACCGGCCGGCGGCGAGGTCCTCGGCGGTGCGGGGGCCCGGCCGGACGTCGCCGTGGCGGGCGCACCGGTACCGCCCGTCCCCGTAGACGACCATGCTGGATGCCAGCACCAGCCGGCCCCGGAACCCCAGCTCGTGCAGCGCCCAGAGCCCCGCCGCGGTGCCGGCGTCGTTGTCGGCGACGTACCGGCGCACGTCCCCGAAGTCGACGCCGAGCCCGACCCGGGCCGCCTGGTGACAGACGGCATCCGCCCCCCGGGCGGCGGCCCGCCAGGCGTCGGGATCACGGACGTCGCCGCGGACCAGCTCGGCGTCCGCGTTCAGCCAGGGCGGCGGACCGTCGGGATGCGCCACCAGCGAGTCGAGCACCACCACACCGTGACCGCCAGCGACGAGCAGGTCGACGATGTGCGATCCGACGAAGCCGACGCCGCCGGTGACGAGGACGCGGGCCACGCTGCCTACCGCGCCTACCACGACGCGACGAGGGCGGCCTGGAGCCCCAGCGCCAGCCCGGCCTGTGCCGCCAGCCAGCCGCGCCGGTTGCCGGGGGCCGCCAGGGCGAGCCACGGCACGAACGGCAGCCAGATGCGCTCGACCTCGCCCCGGGACATCTGCGACAGGTTGGCCACCACCACGGCCGCGAGCGCAGCGGCGGGCAGCAGCCGGGCCCGTCGGTCGGCGGGGGAGGCGAGCGTGGCGGCGAGACCGGCGGCCACGGCCGGTCCGGCCGCCAGCCCCAGGGCGCCGGGGTTGCCAGCCAGGGTGACGTAGACCGCGGGGCGATCGCCGGCGACGCCGGCCCAGTAGGCGTCGCGGGTGGCTGCCAGCCCGTCCGGCCACGAGAAGCCGGCCGCCGCCGCCAGTGCGAGCGGGGCCAGAACCCCGGCGGCGAGCGGCCCGAGCAGCCGGGCGGGCTCGGGGGCGACGACCGCGACGATCGCCGCGGCCATCACGACCAGGAGGGCGGCGCCGTAGCTGCACAGCAGCGCCACCCCGAGCGCGACCCCGGCCCCTCCCGACAGGGCGACAGGAACGGGGGTCCTGCGCCCCGTCCCGTCGCGGTTTCGCCTCAGGGCGACAGCGACCAGCCCCAGGCCGACCGCACCGAGGCCAGCGAAGAGCCCGTCGAGCGACGTGCCCGCCCAGACCGCCGCCGGGAGGACCGCGAGGGCGGGCGCCGCCCGGCGGGCGGCGCCCTCGCCGGCCAGCGCCCGCGCTGCCACGAGGGCGGCGACGGCGGCCGCCGCCCAGCCGGCGATGGCCACGGCGGCCAGCCACCCGGCCCCGCCGAGGCCGACCCGGTCGGCCACCCAGGCGAGGACCACCGGACCGGGCGGGTGCCCCTGGACGTGGATCGGGTAGTCGGGCAGCCGCTCGGAGAACGTGCGCAGGAACGCTCCGATGTCGTCGATGCCGGCAGCCAGAGGCTCGTACTCGTGGTCCCTGATGAGCGGGGCGGTCAGCCGCGACCATCCATCGGCGGCGGCGAGAGCCA
>DASQUY010000540.1:0-18754 GCA_035641055.1 Acidimicrobiales bacterium
CGGGCTCGTGTCGGTCCGCAGCCGCACCCGGATGCGGGCCAGGAGCTCTTCGAAGCGGAACGGCTTGGTGACGTAGTCGTCGGCGCCCCCCGCGAAGCCCGCCACCGTGGTGTCGAGCTCGTGCCGGGCGGTGAGGATGACCACGGGCAGGTGCTCGCCCCGCTCCCGCAACCGTCGGAGGACCTCGAGCCCGTGCAGGCGCGGCAGCCCCAGGTCGAGGATGAGCAGGTCGAAGTCCGTGTCGCGGGCCAGCGCCGCCGCCAGCTCGCCGTCGTCGACGATGCTGGTGCTGAACCCGTTGGCGCGCAGGCCCTTCTCCAGGAAGCTGGCGATGCGGGACTCGTCCTCGGCGATCAGGATCCGGGCCATGTCGTCTCCTCTGGGCCGGTCTCCTCTGGGCCGGTCGGAACGACGATCGTGAACCGGGCGCCGGCGCCCGGCCGGCTGTCCAGCAGCACCCGGCCGCCGTGGGCCTCGGCCACCGCCCGCACGATGGCCAGGCCCAGGCCGGCGCCCTCCGAGCGGCGCCGGCGGTCACCGCCCCGGGCGAACCTCTCGAAGATCGCCGCCTGCTCGTCGGGCGCGATGCCCGGCCCGGTGTCGGCGACCCAGAACCGCACCTCCCCGTCGAAGGCCGCCGAGCCCAGCGTGAGGGCGGCTTCGGGATCGGTGTGCTCGACCGCGTTGCGCGCCAGGTTCATGACCGCCTGCGTCAGGCGCTGCGGGTCGGCGACCACGCTGACGGTCGCGGCCTCGGTCAGCCGCCACGCCCGGTCGTCGAGGGCCTTGGCTTTGACGAACAGCTCGGCGGTGAACGGCTCGACGTCCACCCGCTCGGGCCGCAGGAAGTCGGGCTGCTCGAGCTTGGCCAGCAGCAACAGGTCGTCGACGATGCGGCTCATCCGGTCGAGCTCGTCGGTGACGAGCGCCACGCTCTCCCGCCGCTCGTCGGGGTCGTCGCCCAGCAGCTCGAGGTGGCCCCGCACGATGGTGATCGGCGTGCGCAGCTCGTGGCCGGCGTCGTCGACGAACGCCCGCTGCGCGGCGAAGGCGGTCTCCAACCGGTCGAGCATGGCGTTGAACGTGCGGGCGAGCTCGGCGATCTCGTCGTCGCCGTCCACCTCGATCCGTCGCGACAGGTCCGTCTCGGTGATGCCCCGGGCGGTATCGGTCACCTGGCGGACGGGGCGCAGGATGCGTCCGGCCACCACCCAACCGACCACGGCCGCGACGACCAGCATGACCGCACCGACAGCGAAGCCCGTCGCGATGGCCTCCGTGATCTCCTCACGCTCGCCCCGCAGGAAGTTGGCGACCACGAACACCCCGAGCGTCTGGCCGTCGTCACCGTGCAGAGGTACCGCCAGCCAGCGCACCGGGCCCGCCTCGGTCGACAGCTCGCCCTGGTCGGGCTGCGTCAGCGTCGCCCACCGCTGCCCGGCGGCCGGGTCCTGGCCGAGCGGGACCGGCGCCGCCGTGGCCTTGACGAAGCGCCCGTCG
The DNA here is from genome assembly GCA_035641055.1 of Acidimicrobiales bacterium. GTDB lineage: Bacteria > Actinomycetota > Acidimicrobiia > Acidimicrobiales > VFJN01 > DASQUK01. The sequence continues at coordinate 1,501 of DASQUY010000540.1, forward strand.
ACGAAGGTGTAGAAGGCCTCGCCCTCGACGGGCAGGTTGCGGCCCAGGAACGTGTCGAAGATCGCGGCCACGTCCGAGCCGAAGGGATCGCCCGTCGTCGGGTCCCGGCCGCCCGCCAGGGCACGGATCTCCTCGATCTCCTGCTCCAGGTCGTCGTTCACCTCGGCGTCGAGCTGGTCGAGCAGCAGGCGCCGCGTGAGCAGCAGCGATCCGATGACGGCGACCGCCGTCAACACCAGGATCCAGGCCAGGATCCGCACCCGGGCCGACGGGCGGAACCGGGCGCGCTCAATCATCGTCGTCCCCGTCGTCGTCCGGGTCGTCATCGTCGTCGCCGCGGTCGTCGTCGTCGTCGTCTCCCGGCGGCGAGGTGGCGGGCGGGCCGGTCGGGCCGACGGTCGGGGGCGGCACGATCGACGGCGGCGCGGTGGTCGTCGTCGTCGGGTCGGGAGCCGACGTGCCGGTCGACCCGACGACGATCGGTACCGGAACCTCCGGGGCGTCGTTCGCGCTCACCAACCGCCCAGCCAGGAAGGCGACGGCGGCCACGACCACGATCACCACGATCGCCTTCAGCCGGGACATCGCTGTCACTCTGCCGGCGCTTCCCGACATCTCCATGAGACGCGCATGAGAGATCTCTCATCTGCAGCCCACAACGGCCTCACGTTCGGGCGACACCATGGCCACGCCGGCGGGCGCGGGGCGGGCGGCTGTCGTGGGCGCGGGCTGGGGGCGCGCTCGCGGCGGCCGGCCCGCTCCGGCCCGAGACCTCGCCGGGCGCGCTAGCCGGTCAGTGGACCAGCTTCTCGATCTTGCCCGCCTTGATGCAGCCGGTGCACACGTGGATGTGCCGCGGCGTGCCGTTGACCCGGGCTCGCACCCGTTGGATGTTGGGGTTCCACCGACGCTTGGTCCGCCGGTGCGAGTGGCTGACGTTCATGCCCCACGACGGGTGCTTGCCGCACACCTCGCAAACGGCTGCCATGGACGGTTCACCTCGGTCTCGGTGGGCTCGGGACCGGGCAACTGTACTGGTGGCCCCGGGGGGTCACAACCTGCCGGCCGGTGGATTCACCTAGCATCCAACGATGTGACCAGCCTCGCTTACCTGGGTGCCGCCGACCTGAGAGCGGTGGTGGGAGCGTACAACGACGGGTTGGCCGCGCACCGGGAGCCCATCAACCGGCTCAACGTCTACCCGGTGCCCGACGGTGACACCGGCACCAACATGGCGCTCACGCTGGCGTCGGTGAGTGACGAGCTGGGGGGAGCCGGCGACGACCTCGCTGCGGTGTGCAAGGCGATCAGCCACGGCTCGCTCATGGGAGCCCGAGGCAACTCGGGCGTGATCCTGTCCCAGGTGTTGCGGGGGCTGGTGGGGGTGGCGGCGTCCTCGGGCGGGCTGGACGGGCCCGGGCTGGCCCGCGGGCTGCGGGCTGCCTCCGACGCCGCCTACCAGGCCGTCATGCGCCCGGTGGAGGGCACGATCCTCACCGTGGTGCGGTGCTCGGCCGAGGCGGCCGAGCTGACCGTGGCGCGCGATCGCCACGCCGACCTGGTCACGGTCCTCGACGCCGCCCGCACGCGCGCCGAGGCGGCGCTGGCGGAGACCCCGGAGCTCCTCCCGGTGCTGGCCGAGGCCGGGGTGGTCGACGCCGGCGGGGCGGGTTACCTGCTGCTGCTCGACGCGCTGCTGCACGTGGCCGACGGCCGACCGGTCCCCGAGCCGCGCGTCGGGGAGGGCGCGGTGCGGCCGGACGCCCACCTGGTGCACGCCGGGGCGTCGGCGGCCGACGAGCACGGGGAGGGCAGCTCCGACCTGCGCTACGAGGTCATGTACTTCCTCGAGGCGCCGGACGAGGCGGTCCCCGCGTTGAAGGACGTGTGGGCCGGCATCGGCGATTCGATCGTGGTGGTCGGCGGCGACGGACTGTGGAACTGCCACATCCACACGGACGACATCGGCGCTGCGATCGAGGCGGGCGTCGACGCCGGGCGACCCCGTCAGATCCGGGTGACCGACCTGCACGAGCAGGTGGAGGAGGAGCGCTGGGTGCGCGAGGCGGCCGGAGCCGGCGAGGTGGTGGAGGAGCCGCCCCACGTGCACGAGCCGGTCACGACGGCCGTCGTGGCCGTGGCCGCCGGTGACGGCATCAAGCGCATCTTCTACAGCCTGGGCGTGCAGGGCATCGTCAGCGGCGGCCAGTCGATGAACCCGTCGACGGCCGAGCTGCTGGCGGCGGTCGAGGGCGTGCCGGCCGACGACGTGGTCATCCTCCCCAACAACAAGAACATCATCCCTGTCGCCGAGCAGGTGGACGCCCACACCGAGCGGGCCGTGCGGGTGGTGCCGACGCAGGGCATCGCCGAGGGGTTCGCCGCCCTCATGAGCTACGACCCGGAGGCGCGGGCCGACGAGAACGCCAAGGAGATGACGGCGCAGGCCGGCGCGGTGGTAGCCGGGGAGGTCACCCGGGCGGTCCGCGACTCGACCTGCGAGCTGGGGCCGATCGCCGAGGGCGACTTCGTCGGAGTTACCCGCGACGGCATCAGGGCCATCGACAGGACCGTGGCCGCCGCGGCCTGTCTGCTGCTGGACGATCTGGTCGGGGACGACCACGAGATCGTCACGGTCATCGAGGGCGAGGGGGCCACGGCCGCCGACACGCGGGCGATCACCGAGTGGCTGGCCGAGCACCGGCCCGACGTGTCGCCGGAGGTCCACCACGGCGGGCAGCCCCTCTACCCCTACCTCTTCGGCATCGAGTGAGCCGGTGACGGGACGGTCCGGCCCACCCGCCCACCCCAACTTGCGGTGGTTATCGACGCTATGGGGCCGATAACCACCGCAAGTTCGGATCAGATCACGCTCGGGGAGCTGGCGGCCATGCCGGTCACCCGGCTCAAGGGCGTGGGCGGGCGCAAGGCCGATGCGCTGGCGGCGGTCGGCGTCGTCGACGTGCTGGATCTGCTCACCACCTACCCCCGCCGTTACGTCGACCGCACCCGCGAGTGCCGCATCGGTGACCTGGTCGTGGGGGAGGAGGCCCTGGTGCTGGTCACCGTGGAGCGGGTGGCGTCGCGACGCACCCGCGGCCGCCCTCCCAAGGTGCTGGTGACGGTGGACGTGACCGACGGCAGCGGGCGCCTGCGGGTCAGCTTCTTCAACCAGCCGTGGCGGGAGCGGCAGCTCCGGCCGGGCATGGCGGTGGCGCTGTTCGGCAAGCTCGAGATCTTCGCCGGACGCCGGCAGATGACCAACCCGGTGGTCGACCTGATCGGCGACCGCACCGGGCGCATCGTGCCCATCTACCCCCAGTCCGAGAAGGCGGGCCTCCACACGTGGGAGATCGGCGGGTGGGTGGCCGAGGCGCTGCGGCGCTCGCAGGCCCGCGGCCTGCTCGATCCCGTGCCGGGCTGGGTGCGCGACCGGTTCGACCTCGTCGGCCGCCACGAGGCCATCGCCGCCATCCACGCCCCGGACTCGATGACCCACATGGCCGTCGCCCGGCGGCGTCTGGTGCTCGACGAGCTCTTGCGCGTGCAGCTCGCGCTGGTCCAGCGCAAGCGGCACATCGAGCGGACGACCCGGGGGATCAGCCACCGGGTCGACGGACCGCTGGTCGACGCCTTCGTCTCCCGGCTGCCGTTCGCCCTCACCGGCGACCAGCGGGCGGCCATCGCCGAGATCGTCCGGGACCTGGCGGCGCCGCATCCCATGCACCGGCTGCTGCAGGGCGACGTGGGGGCCGGCAAGACGATCGTGGCCGTTGCCACCCTGCTCACCGCCGTGCAGGGGGGCTACCAGGGGGCGTTCATGGCGCCCACCGAGGTGCTGGCCGAACAGCACGCCCAGGGCATCCGGTCACTGCTCGACGGGCTGGAGGTGCCCGACGACGGCACGTCGCTGTTCGGCGCCCGCCCGGTGCGGGTGGAGCTGCTCACGAACCGGGTGGGCGCCGCCCAGCGCCGCGCGATCCTCGCCGACCTGGCGTCGGGGCAGGTCGACCTGGTGATCGGCACGCACGCACTCATCCAGGAGGGCGTCGAGTTCCGGGCGCTGGGGGCGGTGGTGATCGACGAGCAGCACCGCTTCGGCGTCGAGCAGCGGGCGGCGCTGCGGGACAAGTCGGCGGACGCCGCCGTGCCCGACGTCCTCGTCATGACCGCGACACCCATCCCCCGCACGGCGGCCATGACGGTCTACGGCGACCTGGACGTCACGCTCATCCGGTCGCTGCCCGCCGGGCGTCAGCCCATCACCACCCGCTGGGCCCGCACGGAGGCCGACGAGGACGACGTGTGGGACGCCGCGCGCCGGGAGGTGGCGGCGGGCCGCCAGGCGTACGTGGTGTGCCCGCTCATCGAGGAGTCGGAGAACCTGGAGGCCCGCTCGGCGCAGGACACCTACGACCGGCTGGCCGCGGGGGAGCTCGCCGGCCTGCGGCTGGGGTTGCTCCACGGCCGGGTGCCGGCGGCCGACAAAGACGCCACGATGGGGAGGTTCCGCGAGGGTGAGCTCGACGTGCTGGTGGCGACCACGGTGATCGAGGTGGGCGTGGACGTGCCCAACGCCACGGTCATGGTGATCCTCGACGCCGACCGCTTCGGCATCGCCCAGCTCCACCAGCTCCGGGGTCGGGTGGGCCGGGGGAGCGAGCGGTCGTGGTGCTACCTCGTCAGCCGCTCGGACGCGCCCGAGGCCGAGGCCCGGCTGGGGGCGCTCGTCGAGACCACCGACGGGTTCGCCCTCGCCGAGGTCGACCTCGAGCTGCGGGGCGAGGGCACGATCATGGGCGAGCGGCAGAAGGGCCGCAGCGACCTCAAGCTGGCGTCGCTGCGCCGGGACCGCGAGTGGGTCGAGCGCGCCCGTGAGGTGGCGTTCGCCATCGTCGACGGCGACGGAGGCCTGGAGGCCCACGCCGACCTGCTCGACGAGGTCGCCCTGTTCCTCGACGAGGAGGACCAGGAGTTCCTCCTCAAGGGTTGACAGCCAAAGCACGAACTTGCGGTGGTTAGGGACGCCATGACGTCCCTAACCACCGCAGGTTCGTCTAGGGGGTGGGTGTGCCGAAGCGGGCCACGCCGTCGGCGAAGCCCTCGGCGAGGATGACCTCACGGCCCAGGCGCTCCTCGTTGGCCAGGGCGTCGGCGGTCCCCAGGCCCAGCCCGTCGTACACGGCCCGGCGGTCGCTCACCACGCAGCGCCAGGGGAACGCCGCGATCTGCTCGGCCAGCTCGACGGCGGCGTCGAGGGCGGCGCCGGTGGGGACCAGCCGGTCGACCAGCCCGATGCGCTCGGCCTCCTCGGCGCCGACCTCGCGGCCGGTGAGGATGAGGTCGAGCGCCCGGCCCAACCCCACGATCCGGGGCAGGCGGTACGTGCCACCGTCGACCAGCGGCACCCCGAAGCGGCGCTCCAGGCAGCCGAAGCGGGCGCCCTGTCCGGCCACCCGCAGGTCGCACCAGGCGGCGAGCTCCAGGCCACCGGCCACGCACCACCCCTCGATGGCGGCGACGACCGGCTTGGACAAGGCGAGCCGCGTGGGGCCGAGGGGACCGCTGTCCCGCAGCCTTGGCAGGTCCCGCAGGTTGGCCCCGGCACAGAACGCCGACTCGTCACCCGTCAGCACCGCCACGCGGGCCGTGTCGTCGTAGTCGAAGGTGACGAAGGCGTCGTGCAGCCGCTGGGCTGTCTCGGAGTTGATGGCGTTGCGGACCTGCGGCTGGTCGATCCGGATGACCCGCACGGGGTCGTTGGTGGCGGCGCTCATGGCCCGAGGATGGCATTAGCGTGCGGGCTGTGCGCGTCGTCGGAGGCAGCGCCCGGGGGCGCCCGCTGGTGGCGCCGCCGGGGGAGTGGACCCGCCCGACGTCCGACCGCGTCCGGGAGGCGATGTTCAACGCCCTCTGGAGCCGCGGCGCCGTCGGCGGTCAGCGGGTGCTCGACCTGTTCGCGGGCAGCGGGGCGCTGGGCATCGAGGCCCTGTCGCGCGGCGCGGTGCACGCCACGTTCGTCGATGCCGGTCGACCCGCGCGCCACGCGCTGCGGCGCAACCTCGAAGCGTGCGGGTTCACCGACCGGGCCGAGATCGTGGGCTTGGCCGCCGAGCGCTACCTGGCGAGGCTGAAGGACGAGCACTTCGACCTGGCGTTCTGCGACCCGCCCTACGCCTACAGCGCCTGGGACCGCCTGCTCTCCTCGCTGCCGGCGGACCTGGTCGTCATCGAGTCCGACCGGCCCGTCACCCTGCCGGACGGTTGGGAGCTGGAGCGCGAGCGCCGTTACGGCGGGACCTGGCTCGGGTTTGCGCTGTCCCGGCGGTGAGGGCGCCACCTCGAGTGGCCGGCCCGGCTGCCTGGTGGGGCTACCGTTGAAGGCCACGCCCCCCGTGACCAGGAGCTCCCAGCGTGACGAAAGTCCTGTATCCCGGCTCGTTCGATCCGATCCACAACGGGCACCTCGGCGTCATCAACGTGGCGGCACGCCTGTTCGACGACGTGGTCGTCGCCACGGTCCGCAACCCCCAGAAGGGCGAGCCCCTGTTCAGCCTCGAAGACCGCCAAGCCATGATCGACGAGTCGGTGACCCACCTCGACAACGTGAAGATCACCATGTTCTCGAGCCTGGTCGTCGACCTGGCCAGGGAGATCGGCGCGGACTTCATCGTCAAGGGCCTACGGGTCGTGACCGACTTCGAATCCGAGCTGATCATGGCGCAGATGAACCGCGCGGTGTCGGGCGTGGACACCTTGTTCATTCCCTCCGAGCCCTCGCACTCGTTCCTGGCCTCGAAGCTGATCCGCGAGATCGCCCGCTTCGGCGGTGACGTCAGCTCGATGGTGCCGCCGCCGGTGGCCAAGCGCCTGGCCGACAGGTTCGGTCGCCGATGAGCGACGACGAGCGCGGCGACGACCGGTCCTTCGAGCTCCGGGTGGCGCAACGGGCACCCGGAGGGGACGTCGAGGCGCGGCTGCGCCGGGTCCGCGAGCTCGTCGAGGCCGCACGGCCCGCCCCCCTGTCGGGCCAGCAGGTCAAGGTCGACCGCGACGAGCTGCTCGACCTGCTGGACCAGGCGATCGAGCGCCTGCCGGAGGAGGTGCGCTCGGCGCGGTGGCTCGTGAAGGACAGGGACGAGTTCCTCGCCCGCACGCGCCGGGAGGCCGACGACATCCTGGCGGCGGCGCGCGGTCAGGCCGAGCGGATGGTGCAGCGTTCGGAGGTCACCAAGGCGGCCGAGGCCAAGGCGCGGCGTGTCCTGGAGCGAGCCCGGGCCGAGGCCAGCCGCTTGCGCAACGAGGCCGACGACTACTGCGACCGGCGGCTGGCACAGTTCGAGACCGTGCTCGAGCGCACCATGGCGGTCGTGAGCGCCGGGCGTGCCAAGCTGCGCGGTGTCGGCGCGGCCGGCGCGGCCGGCGAGACGGGTGGGGCGAGTCAGGCGGCGCCGCGCGGGGCCACCGGGGGCGGCGAGCGGCCGGGTGACGCCGGGTCCGAGGGGACGTCACCGGGAGCCGAGGCCGCGGTCTTCGACCAGGACCGGGCCTGAGGGGCAGAGCGCGGCGAACGACGCCTGACGCGGCACTACGCTTCACGGACGGTATAAGGGGCGTGCGATGTCCCGTCACTTCCTCGTACCCACCGCCGAGCTCTTCCGCCACCCAGGCGTGCAGCGCCGCGTGACGGTCACTGGGCGGCTGCCCGACATGGCCGTGTCGAGCGCCCGCCTCGCCGACGACGAGATCCGGGTGGACCTCACGCTCGAGGCCCAGGGTTCGGTGTTGACCGCCAGCGGCCGGGTGACCGGGCGCTGGACCGGCGAGTGCCGGCGGTGCCTGGGCCCGACCGGGGGCGAGGTCACGGTCGATCTCCGGGAGATCTTCGAGCCCGACCCGGTCGAAGGCGAGACGTACCCGCTCGGGGCCGATCACGTCGATCTGGCGCCGGCCCTGCGCGACGCGTTGGCGCTCGCGCTCCCGCTGGCCCCGCTGTGTGACGAGGCGTGCGTCGGCCCCGACCCGGAGGCGCACCCCGTGGCCGTCGAGGGGGAGGCGGACGCCGCCGGGGGCGCGAACGGCACCGGCGGCGCCAACGGTCACGATCGCGACGCACCGGTCGATCCCCGCTGGTCGGCGCTCGACTCCCTGCGCTTCGACCAGTAGGCCGCGGTGGAACCCGAGGCCGGACCGTATGGCCTCGGGATGCCTCGACCGGGATGCCCCACGTGGGGTGCCGGCTGTGCGGGCCAGTGGCCGCGCGCCCCCGGGTGCCCGGCCGCACCCCTTACCCTGCAGTGGCGATGGCGCAGCGCTGGACGGGGGCACCGGGTCCCGCCGCGGTCGCGACGGCGGTCCCGGCCGAGGCGACCGGGGGGCGAGCGCCGGACGGCGAGCGCGAGGGGCACGACACCGCGGCCCCCGCCCCCGGCCCGCCCGACCGGGTGCTCCCCCGGGTCGCGCTGGCGTCGACGCTCGTGCCGCTGCTCGTGTCGGCCATCGCCCTGTTCGTGACCGGCGGCGCCTACCGGCCCTTCGCGGACGTGGCGAGCATCGAGCTGTGGACGCGCGCCGTGGGTCACGACTGGCCACTGGTCGGCCCGTTCTCACGCAGCGGCTGGTACCACCCGGGCCCGGCTCTGTTCTACGTGCTGGCGCTGCCCTACCGGCTCCTCGGGGGCCCGTCGCTCGCGCTGCCGCTCGGCGCACTGGCCATCAACGCTGCCTCCGTGGCGGGCATGGCGGTGGTCGCCCGGCGGCGAGGCGGCACGCCGCTCATGCTCATCACGCTGCTCGGATGCGCACTGGTGCTGCGGTCGCTGGGAACCGACGAGGTCCGCGTTCCGTGGAACCCGTGGGTGACCGTGCTGCCGTACGGCCTGGTCGTGTTCCTCACCTGGGCCATGACGTGCGGCGACCGCTGGGCTCTGCCGCTGGCCGCCTTCGTCGGTTCGTTCGTGGCGCAGACGCACGTGGGCTACGTGGCCTTGGCCCTGCCGCTCGTCGCGTTCGGCGCCGCCTGGCGCGTCGTCGCCCATCGCTCGACGCTCCGCCGCCTCGCCCTACCCGGGCTCGCGACGCTCGGCGTCGTCGTCGTGATGTGGTCGCCCGCCATCGTCGAGCAGCTGAGGAACGATCCCAGCAACCTGGAGAGAACGGTCGACTGGTTCCGCTCCGGCGGGGTCGGGGAGGAAGGCCCCGCCACCCTGGGCGACGGCTGGCGGGTGGTGAGCGCCCAGTACTGGGTCGCCCCGGAGTGGCTCGTCGGGACACGTCCGGTCCTGGCATCCTCTGCGGAGCCCCGGTACGTGCACCAGGCGCTGGCACCGGTGCTCCTGGTGGTCGTCGCATTGGCGATCCTGGCGCTGTGGCGCCGGCGAGTGGAGGACTCCGGCCGGCTGGTGGCTGTGTGGGCGCTGGCGTCCGGCCTCGGCGTGCTGGCCACGGCCCGCACCATTGGGCCGCTGTACGCCTACCGGCTGGGGTGGACGCGCCTGCTCGGCATGGTCGCGGGTGTGATCGTGGCGTGGGTGGTGTGGCGAGCGGCCGCCGGCCCCTGGCCCGCGCGCGCCGCCCGTGCCCTCCCGCGGGTCGCCCTGGCGGGCATCGCGGTGTTGGCGGTGGTCAGTTCCGTGGCCCACGTGCGGGCGGCCGAGCGCCCGCCGGACGAGTCGGCCAACATCCGCGAGCTCACCCGAGGCGTGGTGGCGGCGCTGTCGCCCGGGCAGGGCGAGGTCGTGGTCAAGGGTCGTGGGTTGGGGGGATTGGCCTATGCCCCGGCCCTCGTCCTCCAGCTCGAGCGGCAGGGCATCGACAGCAGCGTGGCGTCCGCCCGGCCGGACGCGCGGGAGCCGCACTACTACGACGGTGGGCCGGTCCGGGCCACTCTCTCCGTCGCCGTTGAGGCCGACGTCGACGACTTGGCGACGAACCCCGACCGGCGCCTGGTGGCGTCCGCCGGCGACCCTACGGTCGCGGTGTTCATGGCCGAGCGGTAGCGGCCGGTTGCGGGTCACGCCAGGCGGGCCGCTAGCCTATGTCGTTCCCATCTGCCGGCCGTATCGTTCGTCGTCGCGCCCGGCACGGCTGCGTCCCTCGAGCCACCCCAGGAAGACCCATGGCCGTCCCCAAGAAGAAGACCTCCAAGGCGAAGACCCGCAGCCGCCGGGCGGCCGCCTGGCGCCTCGAGCGGCCGGCGCGCAGCTACTGCCCCCGCTGCAACGCGGTGAAGCTGCCGCACGTCGTGTGCTCCAACTGCGGGTGGTACGGCGGCCGCGTGGCGATCGAGGTCGAGTAGGCCAGTCACCCCGACGTCGGCCCCGCACCCGCGATGCTGCCGATCGCCATTGACGCCATGGGGGGCGACCACGCCCCCGACGCCATCGTGGAGGGTGCCCGCCAGGCGGCCCTCGAGCGCGGGGTGCCGGTCGTGCTCGTGGGCCGGCCCGGCGAGGTCGACCCCCTGAGGGGCGACCTCGAGCTGATCGCCGCCTCCCAGGTCATCTCCATGGACGCCGATCCGGGCCCGAGCGTCCGCAAGATGAAGGACTCGTCGCTGGTGCGGGCCGCCGAGGCCGTGCGGGACGGGCGGGCCTCGGCCATGGTGTCCGCCGGCAACACCGGGGCGGCCATGGCGGCGGCGTTGCTGCGCATGGGTCGCATCAAGGGCGTGGCCCGCCCGGCGATCGCCACCCCGATCCCGGTGCCGGGGTCCACGCCGACGGTGCTGCTCGACGCCGGCGCCAACGCCGAGTGCCAGCCCGCCTGGCTCGTCCAGTTCGCCCAGATGGGCGCGACCTTCGCCCGCGAGCGCTACGGCGTCGCCGAGCCCCGGGTGGGCCTGCTGTCGATCGGCGAGGAGGCGAGCAAGGGCAACCCGCTGGTCAAGGAGGCCCACGCCCTGCTGTCCGCCGGTGTGCTCGGGGGCGCCGGTGCCACGTTCGTGGGCAACGTCGAGGGCCGGGACATCATGACCCCCGAGGTCGACGTGGTGGTCACCGACGGGTTCACGGGCAACGTGGCACTGAAGACGCTCGAAGGGGGGATGCGCTCCCTGGTCACCGCCGTGCTCGAGGCCCTGGGCGGCACTGACGTGGCCGACGCCGCCCTCGGGGCGCTCCTGCCCCTCTACACCACGCTCGACCCCGACCAGACGGGAGGGGCGATGCTCCTCGGCGTGGACGGGGTCTGCATCATCAGCCACGGGTCGTCGTCGGCCACGGCCATCGTCAACGCCACGCGCGTGGCCGCCGAGATGGGGGAGGCGGGCATCGTCGAGCGCCTCCGCGCCGCCGTGGCCAGCTGAGACACCGAAACTGGGTGCAGCTGTGCGGTCATATGCCGCATACCTGCACCCAGAACGAGGGTGGGCCTGTTCACAAGCGCACAAGCGGCGCCCCCGGTACACTGCGGCCGATCTGACCCAGACTCAGGAGTACCGCACGTGCCCGCCGAGACCCACGTCGAGCGCAGCCCCATCGACCGCCAGCAGGTCCTCGACCTGATCCGCGACCGTCTGGCCGACATCCTCGAGGTCGAGCCGACGAACATCCGTGAGGGGGATTCGTTCACCGACGACCTCGAGGCCGACTCGCTGGCTCTCATCGAGCTGGCCGAGGCGCTCGAGGAGGAGCTGGGGGAGCGGAGCGTCGGGTTCCGCATCGAGGACGAAGATCTCGAGGACATCAAGACGGTCCGCGATGCCGTCGACTACGTCCTCGCCCGGCTCTGAGGCGACGACCATCCCGCTCCCGATCCACCGACTCGACGAGCTGGCCGAGCGGCTCGGCGTCAAGCTCGACGACACCGAGGTCCTGGCGCCCGCGCTCGTTCACCGCTCGTGGTGTGCCGAGAACTCTGGCTACGACTCGAACGAGCGCCTGGAGTTCCTCGGTGACGCCGTGCTCGGCCTGGTCATCACCGACCATGCCTTCCACACCTACACGTCGCTGAGCGAGGGCGAGCTCACCGATGTGCGCAAGGCGGTCGTGAACGCCGTCACCCTGGCCGAGGTGGCCGACGAGCTCGAGCTCGGGAGCTACCTGCTGCTGGGCAAGGGCGAGGAGCAGTCGGGCGGGCGCGAGAAGCCGTCGATCCTCGCCGACGCCCTCGAGGCCGTGCTGGGCGCCGTGTACGTGGCGGCGGGCCTGGAGCAGGCCACCGGCCTGGTGCTGCGGCTGCTGGGGAGCCGTGTGGCCGAGGCGCATGCCGGAGGGCCCGGCGGGCAGGACTACAAGAGCCGCCTGCAGGAGCTGGTGGCTCGTCGCTTCGACGAGGCGCCCCGCTACGAGACGGTCGCCGAGGGTCCCGACCACGCCCGCAGCTTCCGGGTAACCGTGGCGGTGGCGGGCATCACCCGCGGCCGCGGCGAGGGGCGCTCGAAGAAGCAGGCCGAGCAGGTCGCGGCCCGCGCCGCCTACGTGTCACTCGCTGCCGACGTGGAGACCGAGGATGCCTGAGTTGCCCGAGATCGAGACGTTGCGTCGGGGTCTCGAGCGTGAGACGGTCGGTCGCCGCGTCAAGTCGGTCGACATACCCGTCGCCAAGGCCACCCAGCGCAACGGGTCGCGCAAGGCGTTCCAGGCCCGGGTCGAGGGCACAAAGATCCGCACGGTCGACCGACGGGGCTCGCTGCTCCTGGCATCGCTCGACAGCGGCGAGCTGCTGGTCATCGACGCGGGGGCGACCGGCCGGCTCGTGCGTGCCGCCCCCAAGGACGAGACGCCACGCGACCTGCTGGTGTCGATCAGCTTCACCCAGGGCGGACAGCTCCGCCTGTGCGATCCCGAGGGGAAGGCCGAGGTGTTCGTGGTCACACCCGAGACCCTGCTGGAGGAGATCCCGGACCTGGCCGAGCTGGGCCTCGACCCCGTGGCCGCGCCGGTGTCGTGGACCGCCTTCGCCCAGTCGCTCGTGACCCGGCGCAGCGACAAGCTCAAGCCGCTGCTGCTGGATCACCGCTTCGTCGTCGGTCTGGGCGGGCTGTATGCGGACGAGATCCTCTACGACGCCGGGCTGCGCCCCGACCGCGAGGTGGCGACGGTGTCGACCATGGAGATCCGCCGGCTCTACCGGTCGCTGGTCGAGGTCCTCCACGAGGCGACCAAGCATCACGGCGCCTCCACCGGTGAGCACCCGTTCACGGACATCCACGGCAAGCCGGGCAGCTACCAGGACGAGCTGCAGGTGTGGGGCCGCGACGGGGAACCGTGCCGCCGGTGCCGGGCGACCATCGCCAAGGTGCGCAGCGGCGGCAAGGTCACCTACTGGTGCGAGAGCTGCCAGGTTTGAAGCGCCCGGTTGGCGCCACATCCGTGACCACCGCATCCGCAAACGTCGGGTAGTCAGCACGTAGCCTCCTCTCGATGTTCCTCAAGGCGTTGACGCTCAAGGGCTTCAAGTCGTTCGCCGAGGCCACCGTGCTCGAGATGCAGCCGGGCGTGACGGTGGTGGTCGGACCCAACGGCTCGGGCAAGTCCAACGTGGTCGACGCCATCGGGTGGGTGCTCGGTGCCCAGGCCCCCTCGGCGGTGCGCAGCCAGAAGATGGAGGACGTCATCTTCGCGGGGACGACCCGTCGGCCGGCGCTCGGGCGGGCAGAGGTCAGCCTCACCATCGACAACAGCGCCGGGCTGCTGCCGATCGAGTTCACCGAGGTGACCGTCACCCGCACGCTGTGGCGCTCCGGCGACAGCGAGTACGCCCTCAACGGCGTCCCGTGCCGGTTGCTCGACGTGCAGGAGCTGTTCAGCGACACGGGCGTGGGGCGCCAGCAGCACGTGATCGTCGGGCAGGGACAGATCGACGCGGTGCTCAACGCCCGTCCCGAGGAGCGGCGGCTCATCATCGAGGAGGCGGCGGGCGTCCTCAAGCACCGCAAGCGCAAGGAGCGCTCGGAGAGGCGCCTGGCCGCCACCGAGGCCAACCTCGTTCGCCTGGGTGACCTCGTGCGCGAGGTGCGCCGCCAGCTCCGGCCCCTCGAGCGCCAAGCCGAGGCCGCGCGGCGACACGGTGACCTGGTGGCCGAGCTCCGGGAGCTGCACGTCTTTGCCGCCGGCCGTGACCTCTCCACGCTCAAGCGCCGGCTCGGCGACCTGACCGCGGCGCGCGCCGAGGTGCGCAACGAGGCGACCCTGCTCCAGCGCCGCCTCGCTGAGCTGGACACCGCCGTGCTGGCCGCCGAGACCCGGCTGGCGGCGCTCGGGGGGAGCGAGCTTGCCGACGCGCTGCGGATGGCGGAGATGCTGCGGGAGAAGGCCCGCGGCCAGCTGGCGCTCGTGGCCGAGCGACGGCGAGGTGTCGACCGTGAGCGGGTCGCCTTCGTCGACCGGGCGGTGATCGCCAGCCTGGAGGCCGACGCTGCGCGGCTGCGGTCCGACCTGGCGGCGGTCGAGGACGATGCGCAAGCCCTCGGTCCGGACGCCGATGCGCTGACCGAGACCGAGGCAGCGCTGGCGGAGGACAGGGCCGCCTTCGAGCGCGAGTGGGGCTCGGGCGTCGCCGCCGGGCCGTCGGGGCGGGCGGCTGAGGTCCGGGGCGAGCTCGGCGCGCTCGGTCCCGGCCTGCGGCAGGCGGAGGGCGACCTCCAGCGGTCGGAGGACGGGGCCGCCCGGCTGCGCTCCCGGCTCGAGCGACTCGAGCAGGAGGTCGACGAGACCACGGCGCAGATCACCGCCGCCGAGGCCACCGAGCCCCGGTTGGCGCAGGCCCTCGAGTCGGCCCAGGCGCGCCTGCGGCAGGCCGAGTCGGCGGCGCAGGCCACCGAGCAGCGGCGGGATGCGACCCAGGGCGAGCGCCAGGCCTGGGAGGCCCGGCGAGAGGCCCTCGAGCTGGCGCTGGACGAGGCCCGGGCGCGGGCCGGCGCCGAGCGACTGGCGGAGGTCGAGGGCGTGATCGGCACGCTCCTCGACCTGGTCGACATCGACCCCGGCTGGGAGGCGACAGTCGAGGCCGCCCTGGGGGAGGCGCTGGCAGCGGTGGTCGTCGACTCCGTGGATGCCGGTCGACGGGCACTGAGCGTCCTGGCGGACGGCGAGGTGGCCGGCGCCGTGCTGGCGATGGACGGTCCGGCACTGCGAGAGGCGGAGCCCGAGCCGAGCGGCGAGGCCGTAGACCCCTCCGCCCCGCTCTCGGGTGGTGAGCCGGTCCTACGCCACGTGCGCCCCCGTCGGGCCGACGTCGCACCCTTGCTCCGAAGCCTGCTGGCCACAGCCGTTGCCGTCGACGGGGGTTGGGAGGCAGCGGTCGACGCCGCCCTGGCCCGGCCCGAGGCCGTGGTCGTCACCCGCCGGGGTGGCCGCTTCGGGCCCACCGGGTGGCGGGTCAGCACCGCGACCACCGGAGCCACCGGCCACGCCCTCCACGAGGCCCGTGAGCGGGCCGCGGTGTCCGTGGCTGCGGCCGAGCGGGCGCTGGCCGACCACCGCGACGCCCGGGTGGCGCTGGATGCAGCCCGCCGGGACGAGCGCGCTGCCGCCCAGCGGTTGGACGACGCCGGCCGGGCGCGGGCCGCCGCCGAGGCGGCGCAGCAACGGGTCGTGGGTGACCGGGACGAGGCCGCGGCCGAGCTGGCGTCGCTGGCCGAGCAGCAGGCCGTCGCCGCCGAGCGGCTCGAGCGTGATCGTGCCCGCGAGACAGAGCTCGCCGCCCTCCTTCCGGAGCTCGAGGCCGAGGAGGCGACGCAGCGGGAGCGGGTCGGGGCGATGGGCGCCGCCCGCAGGCGCCTCGACGACCGCGCCACCGCCGTGGCGGCGAGGCGGGCCGACCTCGACGGGCGGCGCACGGCGCTGGCCGAACGCCGGTCGTACCTGCAGCACCGCCTGGACGAGGTCGAGGAGCGCTTGGCGGGCTCCGACGACGCCCGGCGCCAGGCCGAGGCGCGCCGGGGCGCGCTCGATGACGCCGACCGGGCGCTCGACCGCTTGGCCGCCTTCGTCGGCGGCCGCCTTGCCCTCGTCGAGGGCCGGTTGCAGGCCCTGCAGGAGCGGCGCCGGCGCGAGACCGACGCCCAGCGGGCGCTGGTCGCCGAGCTCGACGGTCTGCGGTCGGAGCGGTCCACCAAGGAGCGCGCAGTCGCCGAGCGACGCGAGCGGGCACAGCGGGTCGAGATCGACGAGGCCGAGGTCCGGCTCCGGCTCGAGCAGGCCATCGAGCGGTGCCGCACCCAGCTCGACATCGAGCCCGAGGCGGCTGCCGCCGCCGAGCAGCCGGCGCTGGCCGAGGGCATGACGCCCACCGTGCGCATCCGCGAGCTGGAGCGCGAGCTGCGGGTGATGGGTCCCGTCAACCCGCTGGCCCTCGAGGAGTACGAGGCGTTGGCGGAGCGGCACACGTTCCTCACCGAGCAGCTCGACGACGTGAAGTCCGGCCGCCGCGAGCTGAACAAGGTGATCCGAGCCATCGACGAGGAGATCGTGCGGACCTTCGCCGCCGCCTTCGCCGATGTCAGCGAGAACTTCGAGCAGCTCTTCGCCACGCTGTTCCCCGGCGGCCAGGGTCGGCTCCGGCTCACCGACCCCGACGACCTGCTCGACACCGGGGTCGAGGTCGACGCCCGGCCCTCGGGCAAGAACGTCAAGAAGCTCTCGCTGCTGTCGGGCGGCGAACGTTCGCTGACGGCGTTGGCCTTCCTGTTCGCGGTGTTCCGCAGCCGGCCGTCGCCCTTCTACGTGATGGACGAGGTCGAAGCAGCCCTCGACGACGTGAACCTCCACCGCTTCCTCGACCTCGTCGCCGAGTTCCGCGCCGAGGCGCAGCTCATCGTCGTCACCCACCAGAAGCGCACGATGGAGGCCGCAGACGTGCTCTACGGCGTCACGATGCAGCCTGGCGGCTCGTCGAAGGTGGTGAGCGAGAGGGTCGCGGCGGGGGCCTAGCGTTCGGCCACGGCCTCCTGGGTCGTTGTGCCGCCGGGGCCAGTGACGGTGAAGGTCCAGGTGCCGGGCTGGTGGGGGCAGGAGACGTCCTGGCCGTCGGGTGCGACCGACGTCGTGGTGCCGTTGGGCGCCCGGATCGTGTGCTCCGTCCCGCCGGACGCCGCCCAGACCACGACGGTGCCGGGTTCGCGTCCCGCGCTCCCGCAACCTGCGGGGTCGAGCGTGACGCGGAAGCCGCCGATCTCCGGGGGTGGCTCCGGCGGCGGCTCGGGCGGCGGCTCCGTCGTCGTCGGGCTGGTCGTCGCGCTGGTCGACGCGGCGGTCGTCTCGGGGGGTGCCGGTGTCGGATCCGGGGCTGCCGGCGCGACGGTCGTCGGGGG
>DASQUY010000541.1:0-9918 GCA_035641055.1 Acidimicrobiales bacterium
TCGACGACCCGGACGGGCAAGCGGTCCTTCAGGACCAGCACCGGCGCGTACTCGGCGGCGGTCACCCGCCAGCGTCCCGCCGGCCGATCGGGCTCGGTGAAGGTGAACCTCACCAGCAGGCCCTCCTCGTTGGCGGCGCCCAGCGTGTCGTGGTGGGCGACCAGGTTGCCGAGCCCGTAGACGACCCACTCCCCGTCGATCCGCTCGAGCGGCTGGACGACGTGGGCGTGGTGACCGAGCAGCAGGTCGATGTCGGGGGAGCGGATGAGTCGCGGCGCCAGGTCGAGCTGCTGGGCGTTCGGCTCGTGCCGGTACTCGTCGCCCCAGTGCAGGGACACGACCACGACGTCGGCACCCCGGGCCCGGGCGGCGGCAGCGTCGGCCACGATCTTCGCCTCGTCGATCGGGTTGGATCGCCAGGCCTGGCCGTTGGGGGGCGGCACCCCGTTGAACGAGTACGTGTAGGACAGGAGCGCCACCCGCGCCACCCCGGCGTCGAGGAGGGTGACCGCCGTCGCTTCATCCGGGGTCCGGGCGGAGCCGGCGTGCTGGATCCCGGCGGAATCGAGGGCGTCGAGCGTGCGGTCCACGCCGTCGGCGCCTCGGTCGTAGGTGTGGTTCGACGCCGTGGTGCAGGCGTCGTACCCGGTATCCGCCAGCGCCGGCGCGATCGCGGGTGGGACCGAGAACGACGGGTAGCCGGCGAACGGGCCACCAGCCGGAGCCACCGGCGTCTCCAGGTGGCAGACGGCCAGGTCCGCCTCCCGGACCGACGGGGCCACGCCGGCCAGCAGCGGGCGGAAGTCGCGACCGGACCGGCCGGACGCCCGGGCGTCCGCCTCGGCCTGGGCCCAGAGCGGGTCGTGGAGCAGCACGTCACCGGTGGCCACCAGCGTGAACGAGCGGGGGTCAACCGGTTGCGTCGTGGCGGTCGGGCGGGAGGTCGGCTGCGGGTGGTCGGACGCGTCGACCGCCGGCGGCAGAGCCGTCCGGTCCGCGCCGCCACGAGCGTCGCTGCCGGGCGCCTGGCCGTCACCGAGGTCGACGAGGAGCGCCACGGTCACCACCGCGGCCACCAGTCCCGCCAGTCCCGCCAACACCGCCGGCAGGCGGCTGTGCCACCTCACGGTCGCGGGTGTAGCAGTACTGTCCGGTTGATGGCACGTGGTCGACCTCGCAGCCCCGGAGGACGCGCCCGCGTGGCGGCGGACCGGCTGGCCGCCGAGTACCCGGGCACAGCGGCCGAGCTGTGCGCCCTCGACCACTCGAACCCCTACGAGCTGCTGGTGGCGACGATCCTCTCGGCGCAGACAACCGACGAGCGGGTCAACATGGTCACGCCGATCCTGTTCGCCAAGTACCCCCGCCCCGAGGATCTGGCGGCGGCCGACCCGGCCGAGGTCGAGGCCATCGTCCAGTCGACCGGTTTCTTCCGCAACAAGACCCGCAGCCTCATGGGCATGGCCGCGGCGCTGGTCGAGGGGTTCGGGGGCGAGGTGCCCACCCGCCTGGCCGACCTGGTGACGCTGCCCGGTGTCGGCCGCAAGACGGGCAACGTCGTGCGCAGCGTGGCCATGGGCGAGCCGGGGCTGCCGGTCGACACGCACGTGCTACGGCTGTCCCGCCGGCTCGGTCTCACCACCGAGACCGACCCCGTGAAGGTGGAGCTCGAGCTCAACCCCATGGTGCGCGCCGCCGAGCGGGGGGCGCTGAGCCTGCGGCTGATCCTGCACGGCCGCCAGGTGTGCACGGCCCGCAAGCCCCGCTGCGATGCCTGCGTGCTCAACGACATCTGCCCGTCGGCATTCACTCTGTGACGAGCCGTCTACCCAACGTGGTTCGTGAACCGATCGCAAAGAAATCGGGTCGCGCCGCGCACCCTTTGGGACCCCGCAGGCGATAACGTGTAGAAAGACCAGGTTCCCGCCACCTGGTTCAATGCGACGCTGGGATCCGCCGCCTGGCGTCGCCGCGACGGCGCCCTCCGGGGCGCCGTCGCCGTGTCTACACGTACGCCCCCCGTTGGACAAGGGCTCAGCCCAGCGAGCGCAGCACCCGCTCGAGCTGGCGTGCGGCCGTGAGCAGCGATCGCTCGACCTCGTAGATCCCCTCGGCCACATCGGTGCGGGGCGAGCCGTGGTATCGGTCTCCGATGCCGGTGATGCGTCGCGTGAGGTCGTCGAGGGTGGCCGCCAGGGCTGAGAGCTCGGCGAGGTCGCTGTCCATTCCCCCGGTTCTACCGCCCGCCGGTAGCGTTGCCCATTGTGCTCCGCCGACTTGACCTGCGTGGACGCGGCACCGACGACCTCCGTGCCCACCTGCCGCGCCCCGCTGCCCAGGCCGAGCCGCCCATCGACGAGGTGCGGGCGGTCCTCGCCGACGTGCGGGCCCGCGGCGACGCTGCTCTGCGCTCGCTGACCGAGCGCTTCGACGGCGTGCCCGACGAGAAGCTCGCCGACCTGCGCGTGCCACCGGCCGAGCTGGCGGCGGCGCGGGACGCCATCTCGGCCGAGCTGCGGGACGCGCTGGAGGCCGCCCACGCCAACATCGTCGCCTACCACGCGGCTCAGGTGTCCGGGGCCGAGGTCGTCCACCGCAACGGCGACATCGAGATCCGCGAGCTGGTGCGGCCGGTCGAGCGCGCCGGCTGCTACGTGCCCAGCGCCGCCGCTCCGCTGGTGTCCACGGCGCTCATGACCGCGGTGCCCGCCAAGGTGGCCGGCGTGCCCGAGGTGGTCTTGGTCACTGCACCCCGACGCGACGGCACGGTCGATCCCGGCATCCTGGCCGCCGCCGACCTGGCGGGCGTCGACGAGGTCTACCGCGTCGGGGGTCCGGCGGCGATCGCGGCGCTCGCCTACGGCACCGAGTCGATCCGGCCGGTCGACGTGATCGTCGGCCCCGGAACCGCGCGCGTCGCGCAGGCCAAGCGTGAAGTGGCCGGTCACGGACTGGTCGGCGTGCCGTCCGCCTTCACCGGGCCGTCCGAGGTGGTGGTCGTGGCCGACGCCACCACCCCGGCCGAGCACGCCGCCATCGACGTCGTCGTGCAGGCCGAGCACGGGCCCGACGGGCTGGCGTGGCTCGTCTGCTGGGACGAAGAGGTGGCCGACGCCGTCGCCGACGCGGTCGCCCAGCTGGTGCCCCGCTCGCCCCGCCGTCGGCACCTGGAGGCCACGCTGGCCGAGGGTGGCTACGCCGTCCTGACCGACGGGCCGGAACAGGCTCTGGAGGTGGCGAACGCCATCGCCCCCGAGCACCTGGAGCTGCTGGTCGAGGATCCCGAGGCGCTGCTGCCCCGGGTGCGCCACGCCGGCGCCGTCTTCTGCGGGCCGCTGGCGCCGGCGTCGATCGGCGACTACGTGGCCGGCCCCAACCACGTGCTACCCACCTACGGGTCCGCCCGGTTCTCGGAGGCGCTGCGGGTCGACGACTTCTGCCGCCATGTGCACGCCGTGGTCGTGCGCGAGGCCGGGCTGGCCCAGGCGGCTCCCCACGTTGCGGCGCTGGCCGACTACGAAGGGTTGCCGGCGCACGCCGAGTCGGTGCGCCTGCGGCTCCGAGAGCGCGTGCCATGAGCGCCAGGCGTCGCCCCGAACCCCGCGACGACCTCGCCCTCATGGCTGGCTACCACTCGCCCCAGGTGGACGTAGCCGTCCGCCTCAACACCAACGAGGCGCCCGAGCCGCCGCCCGCGGCGTTCAGTCGGCAGCTGGCGGCCGAGCTGGTCACGATGGAGTGGCACCGCTACCCCGACCGGTCCTACCGGGAGCTGCGCGAGGCCATCGCCAAGCACCACGAGGTCGCCCCTGAGCAGGTGTTCGCGGCCAACGGGTCGAACGAGGTGTTGCAGACCGTGCTGCTCACCTACGGCGGGCCGGGGCGGACGGCCGCCGTGTTCGAGCCGACCTACGCGCTGCACAGCCACGTCGCCCGCATCACCGGCACCGCGGTGGCCGTGGGAGAGCGCGACGACGGCCTCGCCCTCGATCCCGCCGAGGTGCGCCGGGTCCTGGCCGAGGCGCGGCCCGAGGTCACGTTCCTGTGCTCGCCCAACAACCCCACCGGGATGCTCGAGCCCGAGCCCGTCGTGCGGGCCGTGGTCGAGGCCGCGCCAGGGCTGGTGGTGGTGGACGAGGCGTACGGCCAGTTCGCGCCGCGCTCGGCGCTCGAGCTGGTCGACGGCGAGCGGCCGCTGGTGGTCACCCGCACGTTCTCGAAGACGTGGTCGATGGCCGCGGCCCGCCTCGGCTACCTGGTGGGTCCCGCCTGGCTCGTGGTCGAGCTCGACAAGGTCGCGCTGCCCTACCACCTCGATGCCACCAAGCAGGCGGCGGGCGTGCTGGCGCTGTCGTTCGAGGACGAGATGCGGGCCCGGGTGGCGGCGCTGGTCGAGGAGCGCGGCCGCGTCCTGTCGGGCCTGGGTGATTTGCCGGTAGACGTCTGGCCGTCGGATGCCAACTTCGTGCTGTTCCGTCCCCGGGAGCGGGACGGCTCCACCGTGTGGCGGGCGCTCCTCGACCGGTCGGTGCTGGTCCGCAACTGCGCGGACTGGCCGGGGCTCGACGGCTGCCTGCGGGTCACCGTCGGCACCGCCGCCGAGAACCAGGCGTTCCTGGGCGCCCTCGCCGAGGTGCTGTCGTGACCGGCCGCCCCGACCGGTCGGCCTGGCGCCAGCGCACCACAAGGGAGACGTCGGTGTCGGTGGCCATCGACCTCGACGGGCCCGAGGGCAAGGTCGGTGCCGCCACCGGCCTGCCGTTCTTCGACCACATGCTCGAACAGCTCGGGCGGCACGGCGGCTTCGACCTCACGGTGGAGGCCCAGGGTGACCTGCACGTCGACGGCCACCACACGATCGAGGACGTGGCGATCGTGCTGGGCGAGGCCTTCGGGGAGGCACTGGGCGACAAGGCGGGGGTCCGCCGGTTCGCCAGCGGGCTGTTCCCGCTCGACGAGGCCCTGATCGAGGTGGCCGTCGACCTCTCGGGCCGGCCGTTCGTCGTCTACGACGTGCCGTTCGGCGAGGTGCTGCCACTCGGCGACCCGCCGTTCAACCCGGAGATGGCCGAGCACTTCTGGCGCTCCTTCGCCCAGCCGGCCGGCATCACCCTCCACGTCACACGCCGCGCCGGCCGCAACACGCACCACGTGGTCGAGGCGACCTTCAAGGGCGTCGCCCGCTGCCTGCGCGACGCCGTGCGCGTCGAGGGCGACGCCGTTCCGTCTACCAAAGGTTCGCTCTAGGCCGAACTTGCGGTGGTTATCGGGGCTATGACCCCCACAACCACCGCAAGTTCGGTGGATTACGCACCCTCGCCGCTGAGGGGGAGATCGAGGCGGACCCGGGCGCCGCCCAGCGGGGAGCGGTCGATCGTGAGCGACCCGCCCGCGGCCTCGGCGGCGCGGCGGGCGATGTCGAGCCCCAAGCCCGTGGACCCGGCGCCCGTGGCGCCCCGGGCCACGACGGCCCCGGCGGCGGCCGACGGGATGCCGGAGCCGGCGTCATCGACGTCGAGCACGGCCCGGTCGCCCCGGCGCTGCAGCACCAGCGCATACGCCGTGCCGTCGGGGGTGTGGGCGAAGACGTTGCCGATCAGCGCGTCGAGGGCGGCGGCGGCCTCGGTCCTCGGCAGGCGGACGACCACCGGTGCCGACACGGCGTCGAGGGTCCAGGCCCGGTTGTCGTCGTCGGCGAGCGCGCTCCAGTGGCGGGCCCGGTCGTCGACCACGGCCGACAGCTCACAGGTCGCCACTGTGGCGCCGCCGTGCAGCGGGCGGCGGGCGCTGCGGATCAGCTCGTTGACGGCGGCCTCGAGCCGGTCGACGCCGGCCACGATCTCGGGCTCGCCGGCCGCGTCCGCCTGGAGGCGCAGTGCGGTGAGCGGGGTGCGGAGCCGGTGCGACAGGTCGGCGACCCGCTCCCGTTCGGCGGCCCGCAGCTCCCCGATGCGGTCGGCCAGCAGGTTCAGGGCCCGGGCAGCGTCCGACAGCTCGGGCGTCGGTCCGGGGCTCGCCCGGGCGTCGGCGTCCCCGGTGGCCAGCGCCCGCGCTGTCGCCGACAGGCCGGTCGCGTCGCGGGTCAGGGACCGTGCCAGGCGATCGGCGACGAGGGCCGCCGCCACCACCAACGCCACGGCGACGCCGGCCAGGGCGGCCCACGCGGTCGTGACGCCGTCCTCCAGGAGGGCGTGGGGGACCCGGGCCCGCACGACCGACACCGACGTGCCCGAGAGCACCGGGCTGCACAGCTCGCGGGCGCCGTCCCGGTTCCAGGTGAAGGCCTGGCGCCGGTCGCGGGCCAATTCCAGGGCGCCGTCGTCGCCGGGCGTCGGGTCGCCGAGCCGGGTGCCGTCGGGCAGCCACACCGCCAGCCTTCCGTCGGCACCCGACGCGGTACGGCCGATCGCGGCCGCTACCACGTCGGGCTCGGTGGATTGGAGCGCGAGCACGGCAACGGCTGGCGGGTTGAGTTCGAGAGCGAGGCGCACGAGAGCCGCGTCACCGGCTGGTGGGACGGCGGGCCCCAGGACGAGGTGCGCGAGGACCCGGACCGGGACGATGACGACGGCGGAGATGACGACGACGCGGACGATTAGCCGAGTCTTAGGGCGCCTCGGCAGTCGGGTTAGGCACGGCCACCGCAGGTTGGTGGCGACCGATCCCCCGACCAGAGGAGCTCAGACATGCAGGTACCCACGAGCCGACGACGCGCCGCCCTCGCCGCGGGGGCAGCGGGTGCGGGGCTCGGCCTCGCCTTCGCCACCGGCCTCGGGCCCGCGCCGTCGTTGTTGGGCGCGGCCGGCGCCGACGACGGAGGCAACGACGCGAGCTCGACCACGGTGCCCACGGCCGGCGCCGTCGACGACGGCACCGCCGACGCCGCCGACGGTGTCGTGGAGGCCGGTGAGGCCGGCACGGTCACCGTCCGCAGGGCCGGAGCGGGCGTGGAGCTCGTCAGCGCCGTTCCCACCGCGGGGTGGGCGGTGGAGGTCGAGGACTCGTCCGGCGACGAGGTGGAGGTCGACTTCCGGCGCGGCACTGAGCGGGTGCAGGTCGACGTCGAGGTCGAGGACGGCGCGCTCCGGGAGCGGGTGCGCCTCCGGGACGACGCCGACGGCACGGACGTGCGTCTCGAGAACGGGACGGTTGTGCGTGCGGAGGACGACGACCGCCACGGCGACGACCGTGACCGTGACGACGACCATGACCGTGACGACAACCATGACCGCGACGACGACCGTGACCGTGACGACGACGACTAGGAGGGTCAGCCGGCGAAGGCCAGGCAGTGGACGCCGGGGAGGTCCTCGGCCAGCTTCCGCCAGGTCTCGCCGGCGTCCTCCGACAGGTAGACGCGCCCGAAGCGCTCACCGACGGCCACCAGGTTGCCGGCGGCCGCCAGGCCGAACGTGTCGATGTTGTGCGGGAACGTCGCCGGGAGTCCCGACTCGCCGCCGCACGGCGCGAAGGGGCGCTCGGGGTCGTCGAGCGGGCGCCGGTAGACCGCGGCCTGCCGGGTGGCCGGCCCGGTGGAGGCGCTGACCAGGAGCCAGCCGTCGGCCAGGACCGCCGCCCGGCAGTACGAGGCGTGCAGCCCGTCGGCGCTCCAGTGCCACGTGTCGCCTCCGTCGGCGCTCTGGCCGACGCCGACCGCAGCGGCGACGGCCACCGTGCTGTCCTCGGCGACCACCTGGTGGTCGTCGGCCTCGGCCGACACGACCTCGGTCCAGTCGTCCGGATCACGCCGCCACACCCCGCCGACGTGGACGCCGGCGAGCGGTCCGGTGGCGCCCAGGGCGAGCGACCGCAGGTCGGGGGGCCCACCCCACGGGGTGGTCCACTGAGGCCGCGTCGGGATGTCGTCGAAGGCGCGATCCACCGTCGGCCCGTCGGTACCGCCCGTCATCAGCACGAGGCGGGCCTCGCTGGTGCCCACGAGGACCCGGCCGCCTGCCAGTTCGAGCAGGCAGCGGGGGAGCAGCCCCTCGGGCAACTCCCGAGGGGTGCCGTCGTCGAGGGAAACCACCTGCTCGTCGGCGATCGCCCAGTCGCCGCAGATGCCGGTCACCTCGACCCCGGGTAGCCCGCGGCGCACCACGCGGCCGTCGAGGTCGAGCTCGGCCAATCCGTCACCCGTTCCGACGAGGAGCATGGGCCCCAGTGTGGCCGCGGGAGGCAGCGAGCGACACCCGGAGTGGCGGGTGCGCTCGTTTACCCGTTCGGGTGCCGGCCCGGCACGCCGTAGGATCCGTGTGCGCATGGCTCTGATCGCCGTCCTCGACTACGGCATCGGCAACCTCCGCTCGGCCGAGAAGGCCCTCCAGCGGGTGGGAGCCGACGCCCGGCTCACCTCCGACCCCGGCCTCGTCCGCGATGCGGCGGGTGTCGTGCTCCCGGGGGTCGGCAACTTCGGCCGCTGCATGGAGGCGCTCGAGGACCGCGGCCTCGACGAGCTCGCCATCGAGTGCGCCGGCTCGGGCCGACCCTTCCTCGGCGTCTGCGTCGGCATGCAGATGCTGTACGGGGGGTCCGAGGAATCGCCCGACGTACCCGGGCTCGGCGTGCTGCCCGGCATGGTGCGGCTGCTGCCCGACGGCGTGAAGCGGCCGCAGATGCAGTGGAACCTGCTCTCCCGCCGGGACGACCGCGGGTTGTTCGCCGGCGTGCCCGAGCCCACCTGGGTCTACTTCGTGCACTCGTATGCACCGGACAGCGACGAGCACGTCGTGGCCACGTGTGACTACGGCGGCCCGGTGGTGGCGGCGGTCGAGGCCGGCGCACTGTGGGCCACGCAGTTCCACCCCGAGAAGTCGGGAGCGACAGGCATGCGCATCCTCGCCAACTTCGTCAGCAAGGCGGGGGCGGCGGCGGCCGCCGCCTGACGCGTTCGATGGACCTGTTCCCCGCCATCGACCTGCGGGACGGCCGCTGCGTGCGGCTGTACCAGGGGGACTACTCGCAGGAGACGGTCTACGCCGACGACCCGGTGGCGCAGGCGCAGGCCTTCGCCGACGAGCGGGCGCCCTGGATCCACGTGGTCGACCTCGATGCGGCCCGCACGGGCGAGCCCCGCCACCGGAAGCTGGTGGGCGCCATCGCCGCCAGCGTGGACGTGCCGGTGCAGGCGGGCGGCGGGGTGCGGGACGACGGCGCCGCCGAGGCGCTGCTGGCGTCGGGGGTCCGGCGTGTCGTGGTGGGCACGGCGGCGCTGGAACGCCCCGAGTGGGTGGCAGACCTGGCCGCCCGTCACCCGGGACGGGTGGCCGTCGGGCTCGACGCCCGGGGCCGTGACGTGGCCGTACGCGGCTGGGTGGAGGGCTCCGGCCACGACCTCGTCGACGTCGCCCGCCGGTTCGAGGACGCCGGCGTGGCGGCGCTGGTGGTGACCGAGATCGGCCGGGACGGCACCCTGGCCGGCCCTGCCCTGGAGCAGCTGGCGGCCGTGCTCGAGGCCACCACCGTGGACGTCGTGGCGTCGGGGGGCGTCGGCACCCTCGCCGACCTGCGCTCGCTCTCGGTGCTGGAGGTCGATGGGCGCCGGTTGGCGGGCGCGATCGTGGGCCGGGCGTTGTACGAGGGGGCGTTCCGCGTCGCCGAGGCCCTCGCCACGGTGGAGGCGCACCGATGAGGGGAGTGGGTAGATGCACGCCCGGCGTCTCAGCCCGAGGCAATAGCTCACGGTCCCGAGGGGCCGAGGCAATGGCTCACGGTTTCCGTTCGTCATTGCCTCGAGTCGCGTCGGGCGTTCGTTATTGCCTCACGGACACCGGAGGCAGCGGTGCGTAGCGTGCGGGTCATCCCGTGCCTGGATGTCGACGCCGGGCGGGTGGTGAAGGGCGTCAACTTCGTGGGGTTGCGCGACGCCGGTGACCCCGTCGAACTGGCGGCTCGCTACGACGCCGAGGGCGCCGACGA
>DASQUY010000542.1:0-2205 GCA_035641055.1 Acidimicrobiales bacterium
CCGCCATGAGCTGGATCGCCCGGTGTTGGGAGGACGCCCTCGGCCTGCTGGGGCACCGCCCCGGCCGGCGCCGCACCGTGGCCTGGTACTACTCGGGCGAGATCGGCAAGTACGTGCCCGGTGCGGTCTGGCCCGTCCTGGGGCGGGGCGAGCTGGCTCGCCGGGGCGGCGTCCCCGCCGGCCGGGCCTACCTGAGCGTGGCGCTGTCGTTGGGGGCGCTGTACCTGGCCGGCCTCGGTGTCGCCGCCGTGCTCGTGCCGCTCGACCTGGCGCGGCAGGTGGAGTCGCCGGCGGCGCTGGCGCTCCTGGCGCTGCTCCCGCTCGGCCTGGTGGCGCTGCACCCGGCGGTGCTGGTGCGGGCGCGTGCCCTGACCGTGCGGCTCACGGGGCGGGGTGGCGACCTCCCGGTGCCGCCGTGGCGGGCGAGCGTGGCCGTCGTCGCCCGGTACGTGCCGGGCTGGCTGGGCATCGCCGCCGCCGCCTGGCTGGTGGCGCGGTCCCTGGTGCCCGACCCGCCGGTCCTGCGCATCGCCATCGCCACCACCCTGTCGTGGGCCGCGGGCTTCGTGGTCGTACCGGCGCCGGCGGGAGCCGGGGTGCGCGAGGCCGTGTTCGTGGCCTCGGCCGGCATGGCGGGAGGCGTCGCCGCCACGGTGGCGGTCGCGTCCCGGCTCGTGTTTCTGCTCGTCGACGTCGCCGGCCTGGTGGCCACGGCCCGCTGGCACCGCTTGGGCCGGGCGGAGCCGCCACCGCGGGAGTCACCACCGCCTGCCGTCGCGTCGCCCGAGGCAATACCGAACGGTCACGTGGGCCCGAGGCGATAGCGCACGGAATCCGTTCGTCATTGCCTCGGGCCGCCGGGAACGTTCGCTATTGCCTCGGGGCGACCTGCTGACCACCACGCAACGGCGCACGTCGACCACGCGTAGCGCGTTTCGGGGCCCGGAGGGGGCGACCGCTACCCTTGAGTAGACATGGCCTCCGTCTGGACGCAGCTCGAGCGCCACCTGGCGAGCGTGGAGAAGCCGGCCCGCTACATCGGGCTGGAGCTCGGCGCGCAGCGGCCCGAGCACGGTCCCGACAGCGTGGCCTGGCTGCTCACCTACCCGGACACGTACGAGATCGGCCTGCCCAACCAGGGCCTGCAGATCCTCTACGAGATCCTCAACGAGCACCCTACGGCCGTGGCCGAGCGGGCCTACGCCCCGTGGGACGACCTCGAGGCCATCATGCGGCGCGAGCGCATCCCGCTGTTCTCCGTCGACACCCACCGGCCCGCCGGCGACTTCGACGTGCTGGCGTTCAACCTGTCCGCCGAGCTGACCTACACCAACCTCCTCAACTGCGTGGACCTCGCCGGTGTGCCGGTGCGGGCCGCCGACCGGCGCCCCGAGCACCCGCTCGTTGTGGCCGGGGGCCACTGCACCTACAACCCCGAGCCGTTGGCCGACTTCCTCGACTTCGTGGTGCTGGGCGACGGCGAGGAGGTCGTCTCGGAGATCAGCGATGTCCTCGCCGAGTGGAAGGCCTCCGGCCGCACCGAGGGCAGCCGGCAGGCGGTGCTGCGGGAGCTGGCGCGCATCCCGGGCGTCTACGTCCCCTCGCTCTACGAGGTCGACTACGAGGGCCCGGCCATCCGGGCCATCCGTCCCCGCTACCCGGACGTGCCTGAGCGCGTCGAGAAGCGCACGATCCCGGATCTTGCCGCCTGGCCCTACCCGAAGAGCCAGCTCGTGCCGCTCACCGAGGTGGTGCACGACCGTCTCAACGTCGAGGTGTTCCGGGGCTGCACGCGCGGCTGCCGCTTCTGCCAGGCGGGGATGATCACCCGCCCGGTCCGGGAACGCCCGGCCGAGCAGGTCCGCACCATGGTGTCCGACGGGCTGCGCCGCACGGGCTACGACGAGGTGGCGCTCACCAGCCTGTCCACTGCGGACTACTCGGACATCGAGTCCGTGGTCCGGGGCATCGTCGACGACCCGTCGGGCTGCGGGCAGACCTCGGTCAGCCTGCCCAGCCTGCGGGTCGACGCCTTCACGGTGGGGATCGCCGCCGAGATTCAGAAGGCCCGGCGGACCGGGTTGACGTTCGCCCCCGAGGCCGGCACCTGGCGCATGCGCCAGATCATCAACAAGCTGATCCGTGAGGAGGACCTGTACAGCGCCGTCACCAGCGCCTTCGGCCAGGGCTGGCGGCGGGTCAAGC
>DASQUY010000543.1:0-17897 GCA_035641055.1 Acidimicrobiales bacterium
CGTCTCGCCGCATAACCGACCTGTCCGTCAGACCGGGTCAGCTCCACTGCGCTGTTTCGTGCGCAGCGCTGTCGCCGCAGGCGGGCCCGTTTGGTCGTCTTGCGTGTCGACGGTCGGTGGCCCCGAGCCTAGGACGCGGCGGCTCACGATCACCGGATCGTCCTCGGAAGCCGCGAGCCGTCGGGCAGCAGGAATGTGCAGGAGGCTCCAGCCGAGAAACGGCACACCGAAGGCGAATTGCAGCGAGGCGCCGGTCAGGGTCTCGGACCAGTCGAAGATCCGGGCGGCCACCAACCAGGCGATGCCTGACACCGACCAGGCGGGGGCATCAAGGATGACCGTGGCCGCCAGGAACCGCCGGCTCTTGGCTCGTCGTCGGGGACGGGCGCCCAGCCAGCCGGACCCCACCCAGCTCCCAGGCCGAGCGACGCCAGCCCCGTGCACGATCACTTGCCATGCCACGAAACCGACGAGTACGCCAAGCCCAAGCCCGGCAGCGCCCGCGAGGCCATCCCATTCGACGAGCAGGCCCGGCCACGCGGACAGGACCCACGCGGGTGGGAGACCGGCCACCGCTTCCCCACGTGTCCCGTCGCCACCGCTTCGTTCTGTGTCGGGCTCTCACACTCTCGGCGTCGTCGCGATCATCTAGCGGTCGAGATCTTCGCCAAGCAGCTTGCCGTGGACCCGCTCCTTCCCGGAGTCAGCGTGTGCCGTCACGAACCGTCCCCCGCCGCACGGTGGCCCACAGAACACACGCGATAAACACGCGGTCCAACGGCCAGGCGACGACCCGAGGCCGTGGCCGTGGGCCTGCGGGCCACGGCGGCCGGCTCGGCCATCGACGGCCTGGCGGAGGCGGCGGCCGGGGCGCTCGGCAAGGTGGAGCGGGTCCTCCTCGCCCGCCTGCGTCCCCAGGTCGAGGCCGTGGCGACGGCGACCGTCCCGCTGGTGGGGGAGCGCGGGGGCATCGACGCGCAGACCCTGGTCACGATCGCCCGGGCGTGCCGCGGCGCCGAGCGACTCCGCCTCGGCTACGAGGACCGGCAGGGCCGCCGCAGCGAGCGGACCGTCGAGCCCTACCGCCTGGTGTACACCGGGTGGCGTTGGTACCTGGTGGCCCGGGACGTGCGGGCGCACGGGTGGCGGACGTTACGCGTGGATCGAATCGACGGGGCGGTGGCCACCGGGCACACCTTCGTCCTGGACGATCCCCCCGATGCTGCCGCTCTGGTGTTCCAAGGCGTGGCCGTGGCGCCCTACCGCCACCGGGCGCGGGTGGTCGTCCACGCTCCGCCCGACGAGGTGGCCCGCCTGGTGCGGCCGACGGTCGCCACGATCGAGACGCTCGACGACCCTGACCGCTGCCTGCTCGTCACCGGGGCGACGATCTCGACGCCATCGCCGCCTTCCTCCTGGTGTTGGGCCGGGACTTCCGGGTGCTGGAGCCGCGGGCCCTGCGCCAGCGCCTCGCTGGGCTGTCCCGCCGGCTGGCCGAGGCGGCGGGGCCGGCCGAGGCGTGAGCGGCTGCACAGCGGGGATCACGTCATGCGCTTTTTGGGCCACGGGGCATCTGGCGCCGCCGGATCCACGCGGGTCAACTCATCGACGGCGTCGAAGGCGATATCGGCGCTCAGGACGGACGAGATCCGGGCGCGCCGTGCGGTTGCAGCGTGCACCGCGTCCCGGACTCCGAGCTTGTCGTGCCGGCGTAGCAGGGTCAGGGCCTCGGTGAGCACGTCGCCATCGAAGGCGTGCATCCGGCGGCATTGGCTCCGCACCTCGTTGGCCTCGTCGAGCGCCGAGGCACGGTCGAGCCCTCGCCGCAACAGCACGTGAATGAACTCCTGCACGAGCTCGACGCTGGCCTCGAGCACGATGCGCCGGTCTCGGGCCGCCTGCAGGATCGCCCGGCATGGCTCCCGGTACCGGTGGTCCTTGCCCCGAGCGTAGAGGAACACATTGGTATCGACCAGGTACCGGTTCACGGCGCGCTGCGGTCGAGGCTGTCCTCGATATCTCGCTTGGCGTCCGCCCACGAGCCGAGGTCGATCGGCTCGCGCGCCAGGAAGCGATCGGCAGCCACGTCGGCGGGAAGAGCGTCAAGGGCATAGGCGCGCTCGAGTGCATCCCGTACCAACGAGGCAACCGTCGTCCCTCGGTCGCGCGCGAGCTGCTCGAGCTGGGCGAAGCGTTCCTCTTCCAGCAGGACCTGCAACCGACGTGTCAAGGTGGCCATGAGCATGATCATAGCATATGCATGGCGCAGGCTTCATCCGGGATCTGCCACTGTGTGCCGGTGACGTCCTGGCAGCTCCAACGGCCGGCCCGGGGGATCGCCGGAGTCGACGCCCTCGTGGTCGGTGCGGGCTCGGCCGGAGCCGTCGCCGCCATCACCGCGGCCAGGCTCGGTGCCCGTGTCCTGCTGGTCGAGCGGGAGGGCACGCTCGGGGGCACGAGCACCGCCGTGCTCGACACCTTCTACGGGTTCTACACGCCGGGCGATAGGCCACGACGGGTGGTGGACGGCGTCGGCGGCGAGGTCGTGCGCCGTCTGCACGAACGCGAGGCGGCCTTCGAGCGACCCAACACCTACGGCGCCGGCACCGGGGTCACCTACAACCCCGAGGTGCTGCGCGCCGTGTGGGACGAGCTCTGCCGGGAGGCGGGCGTCGAGGTCCTGGTCCACACCAGCGTCGTCGACGTCGCCGTCGACGAGCCGGGCGGGACGATCGCCGAGGTCCTCCTGGTCTCGGGCACCGAGCTGCTGGTCGTCGATCCGCAGGTGGTCATCGATGCGTCCGGCGACGCGGTCGTCGCCCACCTGGCGGGCGCCCGCTCGGAGGGCTTCGCCGACGTCGACGACCCGCAGGCCATGACCGTGACGTTCACGCTCGGGCCCGTGGACGAGGCGGCGTGGGGCTCCGTGACCCGTCAGGACGTCCTGGACCTGCTGGAGGTGGCCGCCGCCCGGGGCTACGACCTGCCCCGGCGCGACGGCTCGGTCCACCCGACCACGGTTCCCGGTGTGCACTTCGTCCACATGACCAAGGTGGCGGACCTCGATCCCCGCGACCCGTTCGCCCTGAGCGAGGCCGAACGCCGGGGCCGGGCGCAGGCGATGGAGTACACGCGCTTCCTCGCCGACATGGTGCCGGGGTTCGGGGATGCCAAGCCGGCGTGGATGTCGCGCCGGCTCGGCGTGCGCGAGAGCCGGCGGGTCGTGGGCCGGTACTGGCTGGTGCGCGACGACGTGCTGTCGGGTCGCCGTTTCCCCGACGCCATCGCCCAGGCCGGGGCTCCGATCGAGGTCCACGGTCGCGGCACGGGCACCGACTGGGCCTACGTCGAGGGGGGCGCCACGTACGACATCCCGTACCGCTGCCTGCTCCCGGCCGACCTCGACGGGATGCTGGTCGCCGGCCGGTGCCTGTCGGCCAGCCACGACGCCCACGCGTCGGCCCGCAACATGGCCCAGTGCATGGCGATGGGCCAGGCGGCCGGCACGGCGGCGGCGCTCGCCGTGGACGCCGAGACCCACCCGGCGGGCCTCGACGCCCGGGCGGTGCGCAAGCAGCTCGTCGCCGACGGGGCGCTCTTGGACGGGGCGACGGCGTGATCCGCACCGTGCTGGGCGATGTCCCGCCCAGCGAGCTGGGCTTCTGCCATGCGCACGAGCACGTGCTGATCCGCGGTGGCCTCGGGGTGATGAAGAATCCGGACCTCGGCATCGGCGACGTCGATGCCGCCGTCGAGGAGCTGACCGCGTTTCGACGGGCGGGCGGCGGCGCCATGGTCGACGCCATGCCCCTGGATTGCGGTCGGGACGCCGCCGGCCTGGTGGAGGTGAGCCGGCTGACGGGCATCCACATCGTGGCCGCCACCGGCTTCCACACGCCCCACTACTACGACGACATCCACTGGACGTACTCCTACCCCATCGACGACATCGTGGAGCTGCTGGTGGCCGAGGTGGAGGAGGGGCTCGACGAGCATGGCTACAACGGCCCCCGCGTCCGCCGGCTGGCCGCCCGGGCGGGCGTCGTGAAGGTGGCGAGCGAGCTCGATCGGATCGCTGCCGTGTCGCGCAAGCTCATGGAGGCGGCGGCCGAGTGCCATCGGCGCACGGGGGTCCCGGTCCTCACGCACACCGAGCGGGGAACGATGGCCCTGGAGCAGGTCGAGGCCCTCACGGCGCTGGGCGTGCCCGCCGACGCCATCATGGTCTCGCACGTCGACCGGAACCTCGATCACGGGCTGCACGCCGAGCTCGCCCGGACCGGCGCCTACCTCGTCTACGACGGCGTGTCCCGCGACAAATACCACACCGTCGACGAAGTCATCGACCTGATCGAGATCGCCTGTGCCGGCGGGGGCCGCGACCGCGTCCTGCTCGGGCTCGACCTGGCGCTGCGCTCGTACCGCCGCTCGTACGGCGGCTCGCCGGGGATGACGTTCGTGCTCGACCGGTTTCTCCCCGCCCTGCGCGC
This sequence comes from Acidimicrobiales bacterium, assembly GCA_035641055.1. GTDB lineage: Bacteria > Actinomycetota > Acidimicrobiia > Acidimicrobiales > VFJN01 > DASQUK01. Next base: position 4,491 of record DASQUY010000543.1, read on the forward strand.
CCGGGGCGTGGATGCCACCGCCATCCACCGCTTCGGGTGGGACAACCCGTCACGGGCGTTGACCGTCCGGGCCGCGGAACGGTGACGGCCTGGGCCACGTCCCCCCTGCGGGGCGCCCTGGAGGACGTGCCGGGTGGTGGCGATCCTGCCGGTGCACACGCCCGCCCTGGCCCGGGCCACGGTCAACGCCGGCATCCGGGCCGTCGAGGTGACGTTGGACTCCGATCGCCCCCTGGAGCAGATCGCCGCCGTGCGTCGCCACGTGCCCGAGGCCACCGTCGGTGCTGGGACCGTGACCACCCCCGAGGAGCTGCGGGCGGCGCCGGCCACAGGGCGCAGTTCGCCGTGTCGCCGTGCTTCTTCCCGCCGGTGGCCGACGCCGCCTCCGAGGGGCGCGTGCCGTGAGTCGCCGCGGGCCACGACGGCGGGCCTCGTCAAGCTGTTCGCGGCCGGAGTGCTCGGCCCGGACTACGTGCGAGCGATCCGGGAGCCCCTGCCCGACATCCCCTTGCTCGTCACCGGCGGGCTGACCCCGGATGCTGCGCCGGCGTTCCTGGCCGCCGGGGCCACCGCCGTGGGCCTCGGCGGGGCCGTGTTCCCCCGGGCCGCGACGGAGAGCGGGGACGCCGACGACGTCCGCTCCCGCGTGCGGCGCGTGATGAGCGCTTGGCCTAGAGGGTGCGCCGCTAGGCGCACCCGTGGCCCGAGCGGCCGGGCGCCGGAGGCGCCAAGAGCGGGAAATACGCGAACGTGAGCCGAGACGACGTGGACCTATCCGCTGACAGTCGTACGGCAGGGCCATGTCTAGACATTTGGACGCCACTGGCCGAAGATGGCCGTCATGGAGTCTGCGCTCACCGTCCACGACGTCGCCTACGAGCGGGTGGCGAAGACCATCGATCACTCCCTGCTGCGCCCGGACCTGACGCTGATGGACGTGCAGGAGGGGTGCGAGCTGGCGGCCCGCTACGGGGTGGCATCGGTGACCCTACGGCCGGCCGACGTCGCCCTCGGCGCCAAGGTGCTGGCCGGCAGCGACGTCGCCGTCGGGGCCGTGATCGGCTTCCCGCACGGCTCCCACCTCACCGCCACCAAGGTGTTCGAGGCCAAGCGCGGCCTGGCGGAGGGCGCCACCGAGCTCGACATGGTCCTCAACATCTGCTGGTTGCGCTCGGGGGAGGACGCCCGGGTGGGCGAGGACATCCGCGCCGTCGTCGATGCCGCCGCCGACCGGGCCATCGTCAAGGTGATCCTCGAGAACGCCTACCTGGACGACGACCAGAAGCGGACCGGTTGCCGCATTGCCGAGTCCGCCGGTGCCCACTACGTGAAGACCTCGACGGGGTACGCCCCGAGCGGCGCCACCCTAGAAGACCTCCGGCTCATGCGGGAGACGGTCTCGCCGTCGGTGAAGGTCAAGGCGGCCGGGGGAGTGCGCACGCTGGATGCGCTGCTCGAGGTCATGGCGATCGGTGTCGACCGGGTGGGGGCCACGCGGACGGCGGCGATGCTCGACGACTATCGGGCCCGCACCGCTTGACCTAAACCAGACGAACTGGGGATGGTTGTCCGGCTATATACCGAACAACCATCCCCCGTTGCGTCTTAGGGGGCGGACGACCGGGGGTGGTCGTCGAGGGCGGCCAGGGCGGCGCCCACCGCCCCGGCCACCGGTCCCAGGGCCGCGGCCAGGATCTCGAGCTCGTCGGTCGGAACCAGCGGCGCCCGGCGCCGGACTGCCTGGCGGACGGACTCCAACAGCAGGTCGCCGACCGTGGCGATCCCGCCGCCGATGACGATCGCCGCCGGCCCCAGCACCGTGGCGACGTTGGCCAGGGCGATGCCCAGGTAGCCGGCGGCGGTCTCGACGGCCTTCCGGCAGCGCTCGTCGCCGTCCCGGGCCCCGGCGAAGGCATCCTCGGAGGTCGCCCGCCCCGCCAATCGGGCCAGCGCCTCGGCCTGGGTCAGGGCCTCGACGCAGCCCCGATTGCCGCAGCCGCAGCGCGGTCCCTCGGGCAGCACGGTCTGGTGGCCGATCTCCCCGGCCACGCCCCAGGCGCCGAGGTGCAGCGTGTCGTCCAGCAGGATGCCGCCGCCCACCCCGGTACCCAGAGTCACACCCACCAGTGGCCGCCGGCCGCGGCCGGCGCCCATCCGACCCTCGGCCAGCGTGAAGGCGCGGGCGTCGTTGACGAGGGTCACGGGCGCCCCGAGCCCCTCCGAGACCGAGGCGCTCAAGGGGTGCCCGGTCCATGGTCCGGGGAGGTTGGGCAGGAGCCGCACGACGCCGCTCCGCCGGTCGAACAGCCCGGGCACGCCGATGCCCGCCCCGTCGACCGGGCCGTGCCGGCCCATGGCGTCGCGGCCGAGCTCGACCAGGCGCCGCACCACCGCGTCGGGCCCCCGAGCCGCGTGGGCGGGTGCCGTCGACGACGCGATCGTGCGCAGCCCCTCCCGGTCCTCCTCGACGACGGCGGTCTTGATGTTGGTCCCGCCGAGGTCGAGGCCGAGCAGGCGCCGTGGGGTCACCGGAGCAGCTCCTGGTCGTCGCGGTGCAGGACGGCCTCGAAGAGGTAGCGCGGCGCCGCGTACCGCGTCTCGGTGTGCTCGAGCGGTTGGCCGTGCTGATCGGTGATGACCCGGCGCTCGCACACGAGCATGCTCTTCGGTGGGAGGTCGAGGAGGCGGCGCTCGGCGGCGGTCGCCGGCCGGGCCGTGACGCGGGCGTGCGCCTGCGTCGGGATGCGACCGAGACGTTCCATGGCCGCGTGAAGGGACATCTGCTCGAGGTCCTCCTGCAACAGCACCGCCAGCTCGGGGACTAGCACCGCGCTCTCGAGGGCCATGGGAACGCCGTCGGCGAACCGCAGCCGTTCGAGGAGCACGACCGCATCCCCCTCGCCCAGCCGCAGGGCCTCCACGTCCTCCGGTGTCGGCTCGCCGATCCGGGCGCGCACGATCTTCGAGGAGGCCCGCAGCCCCCGCCGCCGCATGCTCTCGGTGAACGACAGCGGCGAGCCCAGCAGGCGGGGCACGGGCCGCGGCGCCACGAAGGTTCCCTGCCCGCGCCGCCGATAGAGCAGGCCCTCGTTGACGAGCAGCTGGACCGCCTGGCGGGCGGTCATCCTGCTGACCCCGAACCGCGCGCAGAGCTCGGCGTCGGACGGCAGCCGGTCGCCGGGCGAGCCGGCTGCGACCCGGCCGCGGAGGTAATGGGCGATCTGGGTGTATCGAGCCTCGTTCTGTGCGCCCACGGCCGCACCCTCTCGTTCTGGTCGTAGCGGTGCGGTGATATACCGCACGGCTACGACCAGTTCGCCTCGACGACGATCGCTTGACCGTCCGTTTCGCCGTCGTTAGCCTGCGGATTGTATAGACATTTTGTCCGCGGGAGGGGGCGAGACGTGGGCTCCCGGTGGCTCACCGAGGCTAATCGGGTTCTCGAGCGCATCGAGGCGACCCAGATGGATGTCATCTGCCGGGCCGCCGAGCTGTGCGCTGACGCCATCGCCGCCGACGGCCTCGTCCACCTCTTCGGCAGCGGTCACTCGCGCATTCCCGTCGAGGAGATGTTCCCTCGCTACGGCTCGTTCCCGGGGTTCCATCCGATCGCCGAGCTGTCGATGACCCTGCACACGCAAGTCGTGGGGAACAACGGCCAGCGCCAGGCGATGTTCATCGAACGCGTCGAGGGGCTGGCCGAGCAGATCCTGGCGAACTTCCAGTTCGGCCCGTCGGACGTGCTTATGGTGTTCAGTGCCAGCGGTCTGTCGAGCGTTCCCCTGGAGATGGCGATGGGCGCGCGGCGGCGGTCCGTCGCCGTGATCGCCGTGACGTCGCGGGACCAGTCGATGGCGGGGCGGCCGACGCACGCCTCGGGCACGCGGCTGCTCGATCACGCCGATCTCGTGATCGACATCTGTACGCCCGCGGGCGACGCGCTCGTGACCCTCGACGGCGTGGACACGCCCGTCGGGCCGGGATCGACCATGGCGTACGCTGCCGTGGTCAACGAGATCAAGGTCCAGACCGCGGCGTTGCTGGCCGATCGGGGGGCGCTGCCCGCGGTGATCACCAGCCCCGCCGTCGTGGGGGAGGAGCGTTCGGCCGTCCTGTTCGACGCCGCGTACCGCGAGCACGCCCGGCGGTACGCGCGGGCCCTCGCGGGCGTGTCGCTCGGCGGGGCGGGTGTGGAGGCGTAGAGAGAAAGAGGGACCTGGACATGCGGAAGTCACTGCGATGGTTGGCGGCCCTGGCCGTCGTCGGCCTGGCAGCCGCGGGCTGTGGAGACGACGACGGCGGGGGCACCGCCGAAGGCGAGGGGGACGGCGAGGAGGAGACGTTCACCATCGGCGTTAGCAACACGCTCGTGGGCAACCAATGGCGCGAGCAGATGGTCTGCGCCATCGAGGCGCAGGCCGCCGCCAGCGGCGTCGTCGACGACGTGATCCTCGCCAACCGGGACACGGACGCGACCGGGCAGATCGCCGACATCGAGGGACTCATCTCTCAGGGTGTCGACGCCATCATCGTCAACCCCGCCGACGCCACCGCGCTGGACGACGTGATCGCCAGCGCCGCCGAGCAGGGCATCATTGTCATCTCGGTCGACCAGGCGGTGACGGCCGAGGAGGCCCACAACGTCACCAACGACCAGGTCGCCTACGCCGAGCTGGGTGCCCGCTGGCTGTTCGAGCAGCTCGGCGGCTCGGGCCGGGTGGTCGAGATGCGTGGCTTCGACGGCCACCCCGCCGACACGGCCCGCAAGGAGGGCTTCGACGCGGCGTTGGCGGACTTCCCCGACATCGAGGTCGTGCGCTCGGTGCACACCGGCTGGGACCCGTCGACCGGTGCCCAGCAGGCGCTGGACATCATCACCACGACGGACGTCGACGGGATCTGGACCTCCGGCATCGACTACCCGGTCGTCGAGCAGTTCCAGAACGCCAACGAGCCGTTCGTGCCCATAGTCGGGGCCGACAACAACGGCTTCATCGAGCAGCTCATCGAGCTCGGGGACGAGGGGCTGGTGGGCGTCGTCGTCACCAACCCGCCGCCGATCGGCGGCGTGGCCACGGCGATCGCCGTCGACCTGCTCACCGGCGCCGAGGATCACCCGCGCGACACGCTGCTGACGCCGCAGGTCTACGACAACATCGACGACCTCGACACGCTGGAGGAGCTGTTCCTCCCCGGCCTGCCGCAGGGCTTCGTGTCGACGGTGGAGATCGAGCCGTGGACGACATATACCGCCGAGGAAGTGCTGGAATGCGAGGGTCCCAGCGAGTGACCTCGTCGACGAACGTGCGGTGGTTGCGGGGGCCATGGCCGCCGTGACCACCGCACGTTCGGACGCGCTGCCGGCACTCCTCACCGCCAGCGAGGTCGCCAAGTCCTTCGGCACCGTCGTGGCGCTGCGGTCCGCCGACCTGGCCGTCCGGCCGGGGGAGATCCACGCCCTACTTGGGGCCAACGGGGCCGGGAAGAGCACGCTGGTCAAGATCCTCGCCGGCGTGATCCCGGCGGACGCCGGCACGATCCACCTCAACGGCGCACGGATCCACCCCCGCCGGCCCGCCGACGCCACGGCGGCCGGCGTGGCGACCGTGTTCCAGGACCCCGCCCTGATCCCCGACCTCACCATCGACCGCAACCTGCGGCTCATCGCCGTCGATCCCGGTCGCATCCGCAGCTGGCTCGATCGGCTGGGGCTGGGCGACCTCGACTTCGACGCCATGGTCAGGGACGTGCCGCTGCCGATCCTGCGGCTGCTGGACCTGGCGCGGGCGCTGGCGCACGACCCGCACCTGCTCGTGCTCGACGAGATCACCGCCGCCCTCCCGGCCGACCTGGCCGAGCGTGTCTTCGAGGTGATGGCCGAGCAGCGGGACCGGGGCCGCTCGGTGCTGTTCATCACCCACCGCCTCGCCGAGGTGCTGCGGGTGTGCGACCGGGCGACGATCCTGCGCGACGGGCGCCACGTGGCCACCCTGACCCCCGGCGAGGGCGGGGAGGCCCGGCTCGTCGAGGCCATGCTCGGCGAGGTGGCGGCGGCGGTCACCGAGCCGCCGACGACGCGAGAGAGGCCGCCCGAGGCGCCCGTCGCCCTGGAGGCACGCGCCCTGACCTCACGGGACTACCTCAAGGGCGTTTCGTTCGAGGTTCGTGCCGGCGAGATCCTCGGCTTGGTCGCCCTCGAGGGTCAGGGTCAGGACCGGCTGTTCGACGTGCTCGCGGGTGACCGCCCGTTCGACGGGGGCGAGCTCGTCGTCGGCGGCCGGCCGCTGCGCCCCCGGTCACCCTTCGACGCCATCCGCAGCGGCGTGGTCCTCGTGCCCGCCGACCGCCTCCACGCCCTCCTCCCGCAGCGCTCCGTCCGGGAGAACCTGGCTTCGACGCTCTACAACCGGATCGGGCGCTGGTTCTCCCTCGTCCGGGACGAGGACGAGCGGGTCAGCGGCGTGATCGAACGCCTGACGATCGACACGCGCGCCCAGCGCCAGGCCCGCCGGCTCTCGGGCGGCAACCAGCAGAAGGTGGCCGTGGGACGGTGGCTGGCGGCGGGGTTCCGCACCCTCCTGTGCTTCGATCCCACCCGCGGCATCGACATCCACACGAAGGACCAGATCTACGCGCTGCTGCGCGAGCTCGCCGCTGACGGCGCCGCGATCCTCTACTACACGAGCGAGCTGGCCGAGGTCCCCGTCGTCTGCGACCGGGTGCTGGTCATGTACGACGGACGGATCGTCCACGAGCAGCCGGCCGCCGCCGCCGAGGAGCGGGTGCTGCTGGGCGCGGCCCACGGCCTCGAGGCGGCGTCGTGACGGCGGTCGCGGTTCCCTCGGGGCAGGCTGCCATCCGCTGGCGGCGGTGGCTCGTCCGGCACGGCTGGACCGTGGGGGTCTGGGTCCTGCTGGTGGGCCTCATCGCCTGGTACTCCACGCTGATCCCGCGGTTCGGGAACTTCACGATGGCGTCGATCGCCAAGAACAGCCTGCCGACCGCCTACCTGGCGATCGCGCAGGCCGTCGTCGTGATCGCCGGCGGCCTCGACCTCGGCGTCGGGGGCATGATGGTCCTCGCCAACGCCACCTCGGCGCTGCTGATGGAGGGCGAGGGGTTCGGGATGACGCTGCTCATCGCGGCGGCGGTCATCGGCGGCGCGGCGCTCGCCAATGGCATCGTGGGCTGGGTGATCGTCACCTCGCGGGTCCCCGACATCGTCGTCACCCTGGCCACGCTGTTCATCTTCTCGGGCATCGGCCTGATGGTGCTGCCGTCCCCGGGCGGCGGCACGAGCGGCGGGTTCCGGCGGATCTTCACCGGATCCTCCTCCGGCGTCGGTACCAACTACTGGCCGTCCCTGGTGGCGTTGGCGGTGCCGCTCGCCCTCGTGGCCGCCTGGCTCGCCCGGTCCCGCCGCGGCCTCTCCCTGTACGCGGCCGGGAGCCACCCCATCGCGGCCTATCTCTCGGGCGTCGACACGAGGCGGGCCAAGATCACCGCCTACGCGATCAGCGGCGCGCTGGCGGCGCTCGCCGGGCTCGCCGTCACGGCCATCACCGCCAACGGCGACGCGCGCTTCAACAACGCGGCCAACGGCACGCTCAACAGCGTGGCCGCGGTAGTCCTCGGCGGCATCGCCCTCACCGGCGGCGTGGGGTCGGTCATCGGCGCGGTCGCCGCCGGGGTCATCCTGTTCGTGCTCAACCCGATCCTCACTGCCCTGGGGATCAACCCGAACACGTCGCAGGTCATCCAGGGCCTCGTCATCGTCGGGGTCATGGCCATGGCCGGCTTGCTCGAGCTACGGCGGCGGAGGACCGAGTGACCACCGACACCGTCCCCACGGCCGTGGCGCTGGAGGAAGGTCCGCCGGTGCGGAGCGCCTGGATGCGGTTCGTCTCCGACCGCCCGCTGGTCGTGCTGAGCATCGTGCTGGTGGTGCTGGTGCTCGTGACGGGGGCGATCGAGCCCAACTACCTCAGCCTCCGGGGCCTGCGGAACACGCTGCTGCTGGCCGCCCCGCTCGGGGTCATGGCGGCCGGCCAGACGCTGCTGATGCTCACCCGGGGGATCGACCTGTCGGTCGCCATGGTCGCCACCGCCGCCGCCTACGTCACGGGCAACCGGTCGCCCAGCGGCGCCGCCATCGCCATCGTGCTCGGCCTCGTCGTCGGCGCCCTGGCCGGCGCCGCCAACGGTGTCGGCGTGGGGATCTTCCGGGTGAACCCGCTCATCATGACCCTGGCGATGGCGGGGATCCTGCTGGGGCTGTTCACCCAGTGGGCCCAGACCATCCTGCAGGGATCGACGTCGGTGGCCCCGTTCATCCGCACGCTCGGCGGGGGCTCGTTCTTCGACAACCGCATCCCCTGGAACGTCCTCGTCTGGGCCGGCGTCGCCTTCGTCGTCATCTGGGGGTTGCGGGCTACAGGGCTGGGCCGGATGCTCTACGCCGTCGGCGACAACCCAGTCGCGGCGCGGCTGGCGGGCGTGCGGAGCTGGCAGGTGCTGCTCGTGGCGTACACGATCAGCGGACTGTTCGCCGCCGTGGGTGGCATCCTGCTCGCCGGCCAGGCGGGCGCAGTCGACCTGCGCTTGGCCCAGAACTTCCTGTTGCCGTCGGTTGCCGCCGCCGTGATCGGCGGGACATCGATCTTCGGCGGCGTCGGCACCTACTCGGGAACGATCTTCGGGGCCCTGATCCTGAGCGTGCTCAACTCCATGCTGACGTTCCTGGACGCGGGGCAGGCGGTGAAGCAGGTGGTGTACGGGTCGATCGTGCTCGTGCTGGCGTGGTTCTACGCCGCCGTCACCAGGGCCGAGTGAGGAGCCGGGGGGTGGCGCTCGCCGATATCAACGCCGGAGTCGTGGGCGTCGGGTTCGTGGGCGCCGCCCACGTCGAGGCGTTGCGCCGCCTCGGGGTCAACGTGACGGGGGTCGTGGGGTCGACACCGGAGCGGGCCCGGGAGAAGGCCGCGGCCGCCAACCTGCCTTCCGTGTACGAGAGCCTGGAGGCGCTGCTGGCCGAGCCCGCGGTCGACGTCGTCCACGTGGCGAGCCCCAACAACGTGCATGCCGACCAGGTGCGGGCCGTCATCGAGGCGGGCAAGCACGTGGTGTGCGAGAAGCCGCTGGCCCTCACGCGCCACGACACCGCGGATGTGCGACGGCGGGCGGAGGCCAGCGGCCTGGTCCACGCCGTCTGCCACAACATCCGCTTCTACCCGCTGTGCCAGCAGATGCGAGCCATGGTCGTCGCCGGTGCCATCGGCGAGCCGCGCTTCGTCACCGGCTCCTACCTCCAGGACTGGCTGCTGCTGCCCACGGACTGGAACTGGCGCCTGGTGCCCGAGCGGGCGGGGGCCCTGCGGGCCACGGCCGACATCGGGTCGCACTGGCTCGACCTCGCCCGCTTCGTCACCGGGCAGCGGGTGGTGGAGGTGATGGCCGACCTGCACACGTTCGTGCCGACCCGGAGCCGCCCGGTCGGGGAGGTCGAGACGTTCGCGTCCGCCGCCCACGGCGGCGAGCTCGTCGAGGAGTCGATGTCCTCGGACGATGCCGCCGGGATCCTGCTGCGGTTCGAGGATGGCGCCCGGGGTCTCGTGGCCGCCTCGCAGGTGTCGGCGGGCCGGAAGAACGCGCTGATCATCGAGGTCGACGGGTCGGAGGCGGCGCTCGCCTGGTGCTCGGAGGATCCCGACCGGCTGTGGGTGGGCCACCGGGGGCGCCCGAACGAGATCCTGCCGCGGGACCCGGCGCTCGTGGATCCCGATGTCCGCCGGGTCGTCGGTTACCCGGGCGGCCACGTCGAGGGCTACCCGGACACGTTCCGGGCGCTATTCGCCGAGGTGTACGCCGATGTGGAGGCCGGTCGGCCCTCGGCGGCCCCGGCGTACCCGACCTTCGCCGACGGCCACGACGCGCTGTGCGTGCTGGAGGCGGTGGCCAACAGCGCCTCCGGTCAGCGCTGGGCCAAGGTCGAGCGCTAGGGGCGGACCATTCCAGAGGAGGAGGTAGTGCTGTGAAGTTGGGCTTCATCACCGCACCGTTCCCGACGACACCCCTCGAGGAGGTCGCCGACTGGGCGGCGGGAGTCGGGTTCGAGTTCCTCGAGGTGTGCTGCTGGCCACGTAGCGAGGGGCCCACGCGCCGCTACGCCGGCGTGTGCCACATCGACGTCGACGGCCTCTCGGAGGCGCAGGCCAAGGAGGTCGTGGAGGACACGGCCGCCCGGGGCATCGAGATCCCGGCGCTCGGCTACTACCCCAACCCGCTGCATCCCGACCCCCAGCACCGCCGGGAGGTCATCGACCACCTCAAGGAGGTGATCACCGCGGCCGCCAGGATGGGGGTCCCGGTGGTGACCACGTTCATGGGCGCCGACCAGGCGAAGACGCAGGCCGACAACTGGCAGGAGGCCAAGCGGGTGTGGCCGGAGATCGTGGCGCACGCCCGCGACGCCGGCGTGCGGATCGCCATCGAGAACTGCCCGATGATCTTCTCCACCGACGAGTGGCCCTCGGGGCACAACCTGGCCTACTCGCCGTCGATCTGGCGCTCCATCTTCGAGGAGTTCGGGGACACGATCGGGCTCAACTTCGACCCCTCGCACCTGGTCTGGCTGATGATCGACATCGAGGCGGCGATCGCCGAGTTCGGGTCGCGCTTCTATTTCTTCCAGGCCAAGGACGTGATGATCGACCGCCGCGGGCTGTACGAGCACGGCGTGCTGTCCGTGGGGATCGGCTGGCAGATCCCGCGCCTGCCCGGGCTCGGCGACGTCGACTGGGGCCGCGTATTCTCGGCGCTCTACCGCGTCGGCTACGACGGCCCGATCTCGATCGAGCACGAGGACCGCGACTTCGAGGCCACCGACGAGCTGGTCAAGCGCGGCTTCCTGCTCGCCCGCGACGTGCTCGCCCCGTACGTCAAGTGAGGGGCATCTCCGGCGTCAGCCCGCCGCCACGAGCCGGTCGACGAACTCCCCCGAGTCCTTGTCCTTGAGGATCATCTTGCGGCGCCCGTCCGGCAGGATCTCCGACTTGATCACGACGTGGCCGTCGTACGTCTCGGCCTCGCGGGCGATCCGTGGCGTCGTGCCCCCGCGCCATTCGATGTCGACGGGCTCCCAGCTTCTCGCGCGTGCCGAGCGGTAGCAGGCGTCCATGATGGCGTTGACGACGTAGCCGTCGTAGAAGGTCTCCCGCGGCGGGCTCGCCGCGTCCATCGACTCGAACATGTCGGTGAACATGTCGACGTAGCCGAGCTCGCCGATCTCGTCGCCCACCGGGAACAGCCAGCCCCGCTCCGACTCGGCCTTCTCGGCGACGTAGCCGCCCGCGCCGCCGGTGGTGAAGATGTCGAAGCCCGTCCGCAGGAAGTGGTTGAGCCAGATCGTGCCGTCGGTGCCAGCGACCTCGTCGCGCAGGTCCATGCCGCCGCGGAAGGTCCAGCTCACCTCGAACTGGCCGATGGCGCCCGACTCGAAGCGGATCAGGGCCACGGCGTTGTCCTCGTCGTCGATCGGGTGGACGAACGTGTCCGCCCAGCACATGACGTCGACGGGGCGGTTGCCCTTGCCGACGAAGCTGCGGATGATCTCGATGCAGTGGCAACCGAGGTCCACGATGGCGCCGCCGCCCGTGAGCCGGCCGTCCCAGAACCAGGCCGAGTGGGGGCCGGGATGCGTCTCCCGCGACCGCACCCAGGTCACCTCGCCGACCGCGCCGTTGGCCACGGCCTCCACCGCCTTGAGCGTCTTCGGCGTGTAGCAGAGGTCCTCGAGGTAGCCGGCGAAGACGCCCGCGCCCTCGACCACCTCGAGGATGCGCCTCGCCTCCTCGGCGTTGCGCGCCAGGGGCTTGGTGCACAGCACGGCCTTGCCGGCCCGGGCGGCGAGCGCTACCGCCTCCTCGTGGAGGTGGTTGGGCAGGCCGACCACGACCACGTCGGTGTCCGGGTGCTCGACCGCCCGGGCGAGGTCGGTGGTGTGCTCGGGGATGCCCCAGCGTTCGGCGAAGGCGCCGGCGCGCTCGCTCGTGCGCGAGTACACGACGCGCACCTCGTCTCGTCGGCGATGGCTCGTGAGCGTCTGGCTGTAGAAGTCGCCGATGAGCCCGGTCCCCAGCAGCGTGACGGCGTGCCGTGGCATTCCTCCCCCTGTTCGTTCGGCGTCGGCGCCCAATTGTTATAGACAACGTGGGGGAGGAGGGCCGAGGCGGCCGAGCCGTGAGGCCGCCGCCGTCGGCATCGGGAGCGTCAGCGCTCCTTGCGCTGCTCCAAGCCTCGCGTGGGCGAGACGATGCCGCGGCGGCCGCCATCGCCGACGCCGCCACCCTGGGCGTCGTACACCCCGACGGCAAGAGCATGCTGCGGACGGCGGAGGCGCGATCGCGTTAAGCCAGGGCGATCTTGACGCCGCTCACCGGGCGGCGCTCGACGGGCTCGACACGGTGACCGGCTCCGAGTCGCAACCTGGGATGGCCACGACCGTGACGCTCGCCGACCTCGGGCTGCGGATCGAGGCCGACCGGGCCCAGCTCAGCCACGTCGCGCTGCATGGGCTGGAAGCCGCCGCCGGGGTCCGCTACGGCAAGGTCGGCGTCAACGCCGCCGAAACGGTCGAGGGCGCCCCGGTGCTGGTGAGATACGCCGATGACCCGGTGGCCCTGTGCCACAGCCGTGACCAGGCTCTCCAGGTCAAAGAAAGGCTTGCCGCCTGGCTGGCCCCGAGAGGACTGGTCTTCAACGAGGCCAAGACCCGCATCGTCACCATCGATGAAGGTCTCGACTTCTTGGGGTTCAACGTCCGCCGCTACGACGGCAAGCTGCTGATCAAACCATCCAAGGCGGCGCTGAGACGGGTCCGGGAGAGGCAGCCGTCGTCGGCCATTTCTGGGGCGCCCTGCTGGGCGCTTTCGTAGGGACCCGCCTACAGGCGCAGGGCGGCGTCTCCGCCTACGCGTCACTCGGCGGCGGTGGGCTTGAGTGGCCGCCCACGCCGCCCCGCCCGCTGCTCTCGATGCGATCCAGACAAGAGGCGGGGCGGGCACGAAGCGACGGAGTTTCGACACGTCGCGTCGGGTTGCGTGACGTCGGACGGTGGCTCAGCCACGATGGGTAGGGTGGGCCGACACGCGGGAGGGGACGACATGTCTGTTGGCTGGCTCCGGTTGGTTTTGGTCCCGTTGGCGGTGGGTGCGCTCTTGGTGTCGGCGGTCGGGGTGTCGGCACAGACCGGGGTTTCCTCGGGCCCGCCCACCGCGGTCGGCACCGGCGGTGCGGCGGCAACCGTCGAGGTTCTGGCGACGCAGGCCGCGATGGACACGCTGCGCCGGGGCGGCAACGCGGTCGACGCGGCCGTCGCGGCGGCGGCCGTGTTGGGGGTGACCGAGCCGT
>DASQUY010000544.1:0-2552 GCA_035641055.1 Acidimicrobiales bacterium
GCTGCCACCCCCGGCGCCGCCCCCGTGGCCGGGGTCCCCGCCACGGCCGTCGCCCCCGCCGCCGCCGTCGCCCCCACCGCAGCGACCCGCATCGCCGCCACCCGCGGCGGCGCCGATGCCGCCGTGGGTGGCAGCGCCGGCCCCCGACGAGCGGGCAGCCGAGCCGCCCGGCGACGCCCACCGGTCGGCCGACGACGTCTACGGCTTCCTGTCGAGCTTCACCGCCGGCGTGCAGCGGGGGCTGGACGAGGCCCGTACGAGGGGCGACGGGTCCCGGGACGGCCGGTCCCCCTGAGCGATCCGGCCTGCCCCCACATGGGGGCACAGCCAGGGCGCCCGTGCCACTCTCGCTCTATCCGCTCGGCCTCTAAGCTGGTCACACCAGCGGAGAGGACGGGACGATGGCGGGGTCCGAGCTCGTGGCCGGCGGGGATGTGCTCACGATCCTGTTCACCGACCTCGTCGGCTCCACGGATCTGCGCGCCCGGCTCGGCGACGATGCGGCGGATCCGCTGATCGCCGCGCACCTGGCACGCGTCAATGGCGTCGTCGCCGAGCACGGCGGCGGGGTGGTGAAGACCACGGGCGACGGGGTGCTCGCCACCTTCCGCTCGGCGCGGCGAGCCCTCGCCTGCGCCGGGGCCATCCAGCGGTCCGAGGCGTACGAGGACGACCGTGTCGCGGTTCGCATCGGGCTCGATGCCGGTGAGGTCGTGGAGCGTGGCGGTGATGTGCACGGGTTGGCTGTGCACGTCGCTGCCCGCATCGCGGCCCTCGCCGAGGGCGGCGACATCCTGGTGGGCGACCTGGTGCGCCAGCTTGCCGGACCGGACCCGGGGCTGGGCTTCGTCGACCGCGGCCCGGTGCGCCTGAAGGGCGTGCCGGAGCTGGTTCGGATCTGGGCTCTGCGGTGGGCGGACCGGGCGACGGAACGGGCGAACCACTCGGCGGACGAGGCGCGCGGGGACGCCGGTGCGCATCTCATGGAGATCTCGCTGCTGGGCACGCAACAGGCGTCGGCGGCCGGCTCGCCGCTCGACGTGGCCCGTTCGGGGCGGACGTTCGCGTTGCTGGCCTACCTGGCCGTGCATCGGGACGCGCCGCAGCTGCGCCAGCACGTGGCCGGGGTGTTCTGGCCCGATTCGACCGAGGGCCAGGCCCGGACCAACCTCCGCCGCGAGCTGCACCAGCTCCGGGAGGCCCTACCCGAGCCGGATCGCTTCCTGATGATCGAGAGCTCTGAGATCCGGTGGCGTGATGATGCTCCCTGCCGCCTCGACGTCGCCGAGTTCGAGTCCGCGTTGGCCGAGGCCAGCTCCGCCGAGGAGCGGAACGACACCGCCGGGTTCCGTACCGCCGCCGAGCGCGCCGTCCGGGCGTACGGAGGCGATCTCCTGCCCGGCCTGTACGACGACTGGGTGCTGTCGGAGCGGGACAGACTGCACCGGTCGTGCCTCGCACTGCTGGACGGGTTGGCGGCGGTGCTCGCCGGCCAGGGTGAGGTGCGGGCCGCCATCGATCACGCGCGACGACGGGTGGATCTCGAGCCGCTGGAGGAGTCGGGTCACCGGCGTCTCATGGAGCTCCAGGGTCGGGCGGGGGACCGCGCCGCCGCGCTGGCGACATACCACCGGTGCGCCTCGATCCTGCAGCGCGAGCTGGAGGTGGAGCCCTGCGCCGACACCGTCACCGTCTACCAGCGGCTCTTCGCCGAGACGGCGGCGCCGGTCGCCGCCGTGCCCGAAGCGCCCCAGGACGCCCCCCTTATCGGCCGGGCGTCCGAGCTGGCCGCTCTCCAGTCGGCGTGGGGCGCGGTGGTCGGTGGGCCCCGGCTCATGGTCGTCGTCGGCGAAGCGGGTGTGGGCAAGACCCGGATAGCGGCCGAGTTTGCCGACGGGATCCGCCGGGGCGGGGCCATCGTGGGACGTGCTCGATGCTTCGCCTCCAAGGGACGCCTGGCCCTGGCTCCGGTGGCCGAGTGGCTCCGCAGCCCCGCGCTGCGGCCCGGGCTCGAGCGGCTGGACCCGGTGTGGCGTGCCGAGGTGGTGCGGCTGGTCCCCGAGCTCGGGGTCCGCGGGGAGGCGCCCCCGCCGGCTCCGCTGGCCGACGCCTGGCAGCGCCGCAGGTTCTTCGAGGGCTTGGCGTGGGCCGTGCTGGCGGGTGAGAAGGAAACGCTGTTGGTGCTCGACGACCTGCAGTGGTGCGACGCCGAGACGCTGGCCTGGCTCGAGCTCCTGGTCCATCTCGAGCCGTCGGCCCACCTGCTCGTGACCGCCACCCTCCGGGCCGAGGAGCTGGACGACAATCCCGACCTGGTGGCGTTCTGCCGCAAGCTGCGGGCACGGGGCATCCTGCGGGAGCTGGAGCTGATGCCGCTCGGCGCCGAAGAGACGGCCCGGCTCGCCGCCGCCCTGGGCGACCGGCCACTCGACGACGAGGCGGTGCGCCGACTGCAGGCGAACACCGGTGGCGTGCCGCTGTTCGTCGTCGAGACCGCTCGCCAGGGCTCTGAGCGGTCGCCGCGGGCCGAGGCGCTCCTGGCAGACCGGCTG
>DASQUY010000545.1:0-2349 GCA_035641055.1 Acidimicrobiales bacterium
GACTTCGTTGGTTTCGAGTTCGGTGATGAAGTCGAGTTGCCGGCCCAGCAGGTTCTGGTTGCGGCGGCCGAGGTTGACGAAGCTGTCGGCGATGTTGCGGCGCAACACCGCCTGCTCCACCGCCAGATCCAGGGCCGTGTCCTGCACCGTGTTCAGGGCGTCGGCGACGTCCGCCACCTCGTCCCGGGTCGCCACGGCCACCGGCTCCACCTCCGGCACCCCCACATCGTCACCGAGCGGTGTGTCCAGGATGTCCAGCACGGCGTCGGGCAGCCGGTGGTCGGCCATCGCCGTCGCCTGCCGGGTCAACGACCGCAGCGGCCGCGTGATCGACCGCGACACCAGCCACGTCAGCGCCACCGCCGACACCAGTGCGACCGCCGCCAATGCGATGTACCACCAGCGACGCACTTCGGCATCGTGGACGAGGTCGTCGGCGCTGGCGATGAGCTCGTCGGACAGGCGGTCGCGCATGCCCCCGTAGCCCTCGTCGGGGGGCACGCTGATGATCTCGATCACCTCGTTGAAGTCGGCCTCGCCGCCCTGGATCTCGGTGTCGATCTGCTCGAACAGACCCGCCACGACGTCCTGGGGGAACAGCTCGTCGATCACGCTGGCGTAGGGCTCCTCACTGGCCCGCAGGATGTCCTCGTTGTTGGCGTCGAACGTCGCCCGTGACCGGGCGATGGCGGAGATCTCCGCCGGAGTGTCGATCCCTCCGCCCAGCGTCACGCCGATCGCGGTGAGGCGCGACAGCTCAGCGAACGTCTCGATCTGCCGCGTGGCGAGGTCGACGAGCGACGCACCCCGGCGGAGCTCGGCATTGTCGATCGCCGAGACCACCCGCGTGTTAGCGTTGAGGAAGGGGTCGATCAGCTCCGCATAGCGCCCGTAGAACTCGTTGGCGACATCGATCTTGGAGGTATCCCGCGGGTCCGGGACGGCGTCGATGTCGGAGCGCAGTGCGTCCAGACCATCCAGCGCTTCGAGGGCCGGCCGGAACGCCTCGCGCACCGCCCGATCGTCACGGGCGAGCGCGGCCTCGAAGTCGACGATGGCTCGGTCGGTGTCGGCCCGCGTGGCGTCGTAGCCCTCGACCCGGAGATCGACGGCCTCCGCCTGTCCGCTCACCTCGATGGCGGCCCAGTTGCGCTCGTTCTCGAGGACGGTGATGAGCCCCTGGTGCCCGGTGGACGCGCGGGCGAGCTCGCGCTGCCTCCGCACCTCGTCGACCTCCCCGCTGATCTGGGCGGCCTCGAGCGCAGCGACGACGGAGAGCCCGAGCAGGGGCACGGCCAGCGCCCCAGCCAGCTTCAGGCGGATAGGTATGCGACGCATGTGCTACTCCCCCAACCGGGCCCGGCGGCCGCTCGCAGCTTCCTCACGCTGCGAGCGCACGGCAAGCCCGAGCGTCATGATCGCAGATTTGATGCCCGTCCGCTCGGCGGCTCAGGCGATGAGTTCGACCGGGACCCCGAGGGGCAGCATCTCCTTCATCGCGGTGATGTCGTCGTTGGACACCCGGATGCAGCCGCTGCTCACGTTCTGGCCCAGCAACTCCGGCTGGTTGGTGCCGTGGATCCCGATGACGGCCTCGCCACCGAACTCCTCGCGCACCTCGGGGTCGTCCTGGAAGCCGGAGATGCCGTAGGCGAAGGGCCCGTAGATGCCGCCGGCGTCGGGCGCCTGGAGCAGCTCGGTGATGAAGTACAGGCCGACCGGCGTCTCCCGGCCGGCCCGGCCGAGCCCGACAGTCGCCTCGAGGACGGGCTCGCCGCCCTTGGTGAGGGTGAGCCGGTGCTCGGCGAGCCGAACCGTGATGCGGTAGTCGTGCGTATAGAGGTCGACGTCGGCCGACCGCACGAAGCCCATGGTCCCGTTCGGGGGCACCGGCAGGTGCACGGGCAGCCACTCGCCGGAGACGTCGAGGCCGTCGACCAGGAACACGAGCGGGGCGGTGTTGCCGGCGTCGTCGACGCGCTTGGGGTTCGCCAGCCGGTGGATGGGCTCGGCGGCGCCGGGCTCGGCGTACACCGGCACCTCCGAGAGGCCCTCATTCGCCTCGGCGACCCAGCTCGAATCCGGGGGCAGGGCGTCCGCGGTCTCCGTCGTCGTGCTGGTCGTCGTGGCTGTCGCGGCCGTCGAGTCGGCCAGTGCGCCCACGCCCTCAAAACCGCCGTCGTCGCCGCCGCCACAGGTCGCCAGGAGCACCACGATCGCCAGAGCCGCCGCGCCACGAGCCACCCACGACCACCTCCCACGCAGCCAGTGCGGCATGCGAGGCGGGTTTGCCGCCGGTGCGCCTGTCGCGCTGCCGCTGACGTGTGTCTCCCTATCGCTCATCGGCAT
>DASQUY010000546.1:0-11144 GCA_035641055.1 Acidimicrobiales bacterium
GCATCGACCGTCTCAACGAGATCATCCGTGACATCGCCGGCGCCCGGCCCCGCGCGACGGCCGTCGACCTCGCCGGCTACGTCGACCGCCTGCCACCCGAGGTCGACGAGAGGCTCCGGCCCGACGGTGTGCACTTCGAGCTCGACCGCTCGGTCGAGGTGGCCGAGGACTGGCTCGGCAACGCCGTTGTGGCCGCAATCAAGTGCGACCCCGTGCCGCCGATCCCGGCGACGCCGCTGTCCGGGTCCTGACGCCGAACCGGGTACCGTCCTCGCGTCCTCGGGGGCCTGACGGGTCGTCAGATAGCGTTGCTGCCCGTGGATCCCCGAGGCCATGGGTTCCGCCGGGACAAACCCGAGGCGATGGGTTCCGGATCCGGAACCCATCGCCTCGTCCCCCCGCGGGCGGAACCTGATGCCTCGGGCTCGTCCCCTCGTGGCGGGTCGGGATGGCGCGGGACGTGACCGGCACTCGTCCGGAGCCGCCGCCGGAGCCGCCCGGGCACGGCCTGCTGGCCGGCAAGGTGGCGCTCGTCACCGCCGCCGCCGGCACCGGCATCGGCTCGGCCACGGCTCGACGACTCGTGGCCGAGGGGGCGGCCGTGGTGATCAGCGACGCCCACGAGCGCCGCCTGGGCGACGCCGCGGGCGAGCTGGCCGGGCTGGCGGCGGGCGCCGGCGGCGACGCCGGGACCGGGCCCCTGGCCGTGCCCTGCGATGTCACCGACGAACATCAGGTCCAGGCGCTCTTCACGGCCGCGGTCGAGCGCCACGGCCGGCTCGACGTGGTGGTCAACAACGCCGGGCTCGGCGGGACGGCCGACCTGGTGGACATGACCGACGACCAGTGGCGCCGGGTCGTCGACGTCACGCTCACCGGCACGTTCCGCTGCACCCGGGCGGCCCTGCGCCTCCTGTGCGACCAGCGCTCGGGGGTGATCGTCAACAACGCGTCCGTGCTGGGCTGGCGCGCCCAGGCCGGCCAGGCGCACTACGCCGCGGCCAAGGCCGGCGTCATGGCCCTCACCCGCAGCGCCGCGGCCGAGGCCGCTCCCTTCGGCGTGCGGGTCAACGCGGTGGCGCCCAGCCTCGCCATGCACCCGCACCTGGCCAAGGTGACGAGCGACGAGCTGCTCGACGAGCTGGTCGGCCGGGAGGCGTTCGGACGCCCCGCCGAGCCGTGGGAGGTGGCGACGGTCATCGCCTTCCTCGCCAGCGACTACTCGAGCTACATGACCGGCGAGGTGCTGAGCGTCAGCTCCCAGCACCCCTGATCGCGAACTGGTCGTAGCCATGCGGCATATGACCGCACAGCTACGACCAGAACGGGGGATGCAGGCCCCGGCGGGCGAGCCGGCGTCGCCGGTTTGGGGTGGGGACTCGCGGCGTGGTAGGCAAACGGATCGCAAAGGCCGAAGCCCGAGTTTTGACGGTGCCAAACCCCAACATGCCGCACGACTTCACGCGCTCCGAACGCGAGGCACTCAAGGCGATCTACCGCTTCACCCGTGACGGGTCGAACGCCCACACCGGGTCGATCGCCGAGCGGCTCGGGCTGTCGCCCGGCACGGTCACGACGCTGATCAAGCGGCTGGCCGACCGGGGTCTCGTCGACCACCGGCCCTACCAGGGCGTGAAGTTCACCGACACCGGGCGACGGGCGGCGGTGGCCGCCATCCGCGTGCACCGGATCGTCGAGCGCTTCCTGGCCGACATGCTCGGCTACGCCTGGAACGAGGCCGACGCGCTGGCGGTGGCGTTCGAGCACGACCTGCCCGAGGAGGTGGTCGGCCGGCTCTACGTGGCGCTGCACCGGCCGGAGACCTGCCCCCACGGGTTCCCGATCCCGCAGGCCGCCGCCGACGAGATGCCGGAAGTGCCCGAGCTCTACGACCTCGAGCCCGGTGACATCGCCGAGGTGGCGGTGTCGGGCTCGACCGATGCCGAGATCCTGTCGTTCCTCGGCACCCTCGGGGTGGTGCCTGGGGCGGAGGTCGCGGTCGTCGAGAAGCACCCGTTCGACGGCCCGTTGGTCGTGGAGGTCGCCGGCCAGACCCGCACCCTCGGCGAGCGCGTCGCCCGCCAGGTGTACGTGACCCGGACGATCCATCCCGACGGCGAGCCGCGCGGCAACGGGGGACGGCCGGCAGAGGATCAGAGCTAGGCGGAGACAAGACCAAAGGGGAGAGACGACGACGATGCTGTCGCTACTCGCCGCCGAAGGCGGTTACCAGGAGTTCACGCTGCGAGGGGGCGAATGGTTCGTCCTGGTCGGCTCGGCGCTCACCGCGGTGCTGGCGCTCGGCATGGGCTTCGTCTTCATGCGCGGGGTGCTGGCCGCCGATCAGGGCACGCCCCGCATGATCGAGATCGCCAAGGCCATTCAGGAGGGAGCGCTCGCCTACCTGCGGCGCCAGTTCCGCACGATCGGCTTCATCGTCGTGCCGCTGGCCGTGATCGTGTTCGTCACCTCGGTGGCGGTCGAGAAGCCGAGCGGCGCCGAGGCCTTGTCGTTCGCCGAATCGGGTACGTGGCGCACCCTGGCCTTCATCGCCGGAGGCTTCCTGTCCGGGCTCACCGGCTTCATCGGCATGAGCCTGGCGGTCCGCGGCAACGTCCGCACCGCCGCCGCCGCCCGCACGGGCCGGATGCCGCCGGCGCTGGAGGTGGCGTTCCGCAGCGGCGGCGTGGCCGGCATGTTCACCGTCGGCCTGGGCCTCATCGGCGCCACGCTCATCATGATGGTGTTCCAGAACACCAGCTCGGCGATCCTCGTCGGCTTCGGGTTCGGCGGCTCGCTTCTGGCCCTGTTCCTCCGCGTCGGTGGCGGCATCTTCACCAAGGCGGCCGACGTGGGCGCCGACCTGGTGGGCAAGGTCGAGGCGGGCATCCCCGAGGACGATCCCCGCAACCCCGCCACCATCGCCGACAACGTCGGCGACAACGTGGGTGATTGCGCCGGCATGGCGTCCGACCTGTTCGAGTCCTACGAGGTGACGCTGGTGGCGGCGATCATCCTCGGCGTGCCGGCCTTCCAGCGGATCTTCCCCGACCGGCCCGGCCTGTGGGCCGCCGGCGCCCTGTTCCCGCTAGCCGCCCGGGCCATCGGCGTGCTGGCGTCGATCGTCGGGGTGTACATGGTGCGCGCCCGCGACGGCGACAGGACGGCCATGGCGCCGATCAACCGGGGCTTCGCCACCGCCGGCGCTCTCACCGTGCTGGGCACGCTGGTGACGGCGCTGGTGTACATCGGCGACCCCGGCGGACGGGTCGGCAGCGTCGGCCTGCGCATGTTCGGCGCCGTCGTCATCGGCCTGGTGCTGGCGCAGGTCGTCAGCCGGCTCACCGAGTACTTCACCTCCACCGAGACGAGGCCCGTGCGCGAGATCGCCGACGCCACCCGGACGGGGCCGGCGACCACCGTGCTGGCCGGCACCTCGTCGGGCCTGGAGTCGTCGGTGTGGGCCATCGTCGCCATCGCTATCGCCATCGGCACGGCCGTCGGGCTGGGCGGCGGCGACACGCAGTTCTCGCTGTACCTCGTCGCCCTCTCCGGGATGGGCATGCTGGCGACCACCGGCGTCGTTGTCTCCGAGGACACCTACGGCCCCGTGGCCGACAACGCCGCCGGCATCGCCGAGATGTCCGAGGAGTTCGACGGCGACGCCGAGCGGGTCATGGTGGGCCTCGACGCCGTGGGCAACACCACCAAGGCGGTCACCAAGGGCTTCGCCATCGGCTCGGCGGTCATCGCCGCCGTGGCGCTGTTCGCCAGCTTCGTCGAGACCTCGGCCACCGAGATCCTGCCGGCCGCGCTGATCGAGTCGCTCGAGGACACGGCCGGCGGCATCTTCTCGGCCATCCAGATCAACGTGGCGGACCCCAAGGTGTTCATCGGGCTGCTGATCGGCGGCGCCGTGCCGTTCCTGTTCTCGGGGCTCGCCATCCGGGCCGTCGGCCGGACCGCCGGCGTGGTGGTGCAGGAGGTCCGTAACCAGTTCGCCGACGGCAAGATCATGAAGGGCGAGAAGCGGCCGGACTACGCCCCGGTCATCGACATCTGCACGGCCGCCTCGCTGCGCGAGCTGGCCACGCCCGCCCTGCTGGCGGTGCTGACGCCGGTGATCATCGGGTTCGGGATCGGCTACACGGCGCTCGGCGCCTTCCTGGCGGCGGTGATCCTGGTGGGCCAGCTCATGGCCAACTACCTGTCCAACTCCGGCGGCGCCTGGGACAACGCCAAGAAGTTCATCGAGGACGGGCACTACGGCGGCAAGGGCTCCGAGGCCCACACGGCCGCGGTGATCGGGGACACGGTCGGCGACCCGTTCAAGGACACGGCCGGGCCGGCCCTGAACCCGCTCATCAAGGTGATGAACCTGGTGTCGCTGCTGATCCTGCCGGCGATCATCAACCTGTCGGACATCGACCCCGACAACCCCTTGTCCTCCACGCCGGAGGCGGGCGCCTACGTCGTCGCCGGCGTGGCGCTGGTGGTGCTGCTCGGCGCCATCGCCTTCTCCAAGCGGGGTGGGGCGGGCATCGCCGGTGGCGACGGGCTCGAGGTCGAGCCCGAAGAGAAGGAGCCGGAGGAGGCGACGGCCCCCGTGTGAGGCTCACCCGCGAATCTTTGAAGATCTTTCGCGATCATCCGCGAAAGATCTTCAAAGAGCGGGACGTGGCTACGACTCGCTGGGTGACGGGGTCGACGAGGGCGAGGCGTCGGTCTGGCTCGAGCTCTCCTTCGCCGCGGGGCGCCAGAGGTACGCCACCGCCAGGCCGATGGCCAGCACGACGACACCCACGATCAGGACGGCCACCTGTCTGCCGCCGAAGGCGGCGGCGTCGTCGTCGCTACCGATGCCGATCTGGTCGGCCAGCGCGCCGATGATGGCGATCACTACGCCGACGGCCGCGATGCCCCACCCAACCAGCTTGCGTGTCCGAGCGTCCATGGTCCTCCTCCTGTACACGATCGGTCGTGGAGGTGGTCCCCCCAGACCGCGTGATCTTAGGGCGCCAGCGGACGGGTCCGGCCCGTCTTGACTGCGTCTGCGTATTTCCCGCTCTTGGCGCCTTCGGCGCCGAGCGCTGCGCTGCGCCACGGGTGCGCCTATCGGCGCACCCTCTGGGGCGCCAGCGGGGGCACCCTTGACTTCGAGCGCGCTCGAAGACCTACCGTCACCGCCGTGACCGTCACCGAGCTCCCCCGGGCCAGCGCCCCACCAGCCCCCGTCGACGCCGCCACCCCCTGCGGGCCCCCGGCCCCCGTCCTCCCGCAGGACGGGCCGCTGTGGCTCAGCATCGCCGAGGTGGCCGAGCAAACCGGCGTCAGCGCCCACACGCTGCGCTACTACGAGCGCATCGGGCTGCTCGAGGTCCCCCGCGACCACGCCGGCCGGCGCCGCTACACGAATGTCGAGCTGGCCCGACTGGTGTTCATCACCAGGCTGCGGCTCACGGCCATGCCCATCCGCGACATCCAGGCGTACTTCCGGCTCGTCGACGAGGGACCGGGCAACGAGAGCGAACGGTTGGCGCTGCTCGAGCGCCACCGTAACCAGGTCAAGATCCGGCTCACCGCGCTGCAGGCGGCGCTGGACGTGATCGACTTCAAGATCGCCACCTACGGCGGCGTGTGCGAGCCGACGCCGTGAGCGTCCCGCCGCGCACCCTCGGTTCCTCCGGGCTCACCGTCTCGGCCCAGGGCCTCGGCTGCATGGGCATGAGCTTCGCCTACGGCGCGCCCGACGCCACCGAGGCCAGGGCCACGATCCGTCGAGCCCTGGAGCTCGGCGTCACGCTGCTCGACACCGCCGACATCTACGGGCTCGGGCACAACGAGGAGCTGGTCGGGGAGGCCGTCGCCGGCCGGCGGGACGAGGTCGTGGTGGCCACCAAGTTCGGGATCTCGCTCGACGCCAACAACCCGGAGGCCCGCGGCGTGCGCGGCGACCCCGAGTACGTGCGCCGTGCCTGCGACGCCTCGCTCGGCCGCCTCGGCCTCGACCACATCGACCTCTACTACCAGCACCGACCCGACACTGAGGTGCCCATCGAGGAGACCGTCGGTGCCATGGGCGAGCTGGTCGCCGCCGGCAAGGTGCGCCACCTTGGGTTGTCGGAGGCGTCGGCCGATACGGTCCGGCGGGCGGCGGCGACCCATTCCATCGCGGCGCTGCAGAGCGAGTGGTCGTTGTTCTCCCGCGACGTCGAGGACGAGGTCGTGCCCGCCTGCCGCCAGCACGGGATCGGCCTGGTGCCCTACAGCCCGCTGGGACGGGGGCTGCTGACCGGCGCGGTGACCAGCCTGGACACGCTGGCCGACGACGACTTCCGTCGCACCCAACCCCGCTTCCAGGGCGACAACCTCGGGCGCAACCTCGAGGCCGTCGCCGTCGTGCGGGACGTCGCCGCCGCTCACGGTGTAACCCCCGGGCAGGTGGCCCTGGCGTGGCTCCTCGCCCAGGGGGACGACGTCGTCCCCATCCCCGGCACCAAGCGCCGGCGCTACCTGGAGGAGAACCTCGGCGCCCTCGACGTCGGGCTTTCCCCCGATGACCTGGCCCGGCTCGGCGCCGTCCGCGTGGCGGGAGACCGCACCCCCGACGCCGGTTGGGTCAACCGCGACACGCCGCCGGTCGGCGCCTGAGCCGACCTCTCACCGAACTTGCGGTGGTTAGGGACGCTATAGCCTCCTTAGCCACCGCAAGTTCCGGGGAGTTAGAGCCCGCGGTTGCTGACCACGTCGCAGGTCACGGCCCGGTTGATGCAGGACGCCACCTCGGTGGCCAGCTTGTCCTCGTCCCAGCCGTTGAAGAAGTCAGCGTGGCCGGTGAGCAGGGACCCCGACGCCAGCGACAGGTCGTGCGCGCCGCCCGTCACCGGATAGCTCACGGCGAGCAGCAGCTGGGGCACGGCGACCGGATGCGACGCCGGGCAGTCGCCGTCCACGCTGCGGGCCGTGTGGCTGACGTGCTCGGGACTGTCCAGGCGCTCGCGGTCCCAGCAGTCGGGGAAGCTCACGAGCAACCGCAGCGGGCGGCCCTCGGGGCAGGCCGGCGGTGTGGCCCGGCGCTCCGACCCGGTGCCGCACGTCCAGGCCACCACGTCGAGCGGCTGGGGCTCGGACGCCGTCTGGTCGCCGCCGATCATCTTCAGGCCGAAGGCGTACGGCTCGACACCGGCGGGGTCGACGCCCACCCCCGGGCGGTAGTAGGCGGTGGCGCCGGTGGGCTCGACCATCTCCCCGTGATCCAGCAGCGCCGGCGCCCAGTAGGACGCCCGGTCGAGCGTCTGCGCGCAGGTGGTACCGCCGGCGGCCAGGCCGCCGGGCGTGGTGTCGGCGTGAGCCACCGTGCTGCCGAAGAACGTGTGGAGGTGCGATCGGCCGGGATGCCCCGGGTGCACGATGGGATCGTCGGGCGCGGCGTGACTGAACCCGCACTCGACGGCGAACTGCGCCACCCGCCCCTGCGGCCCCCCGTCGGTGGGCCAGGCCCGGGGGTCGACGACCCGCCGACCCGCCGAGGTGCCACCATCGGTTGTCCCGCCGCCACAACCAGCGAGCAACACGGCGAGGGCCAAGCCGGCGGCGGCCGCCCCAGCCGCCACGCTCCGCCAACTTGCGGTGGTTAAGGACGTCATCGCGTCCCTAACCACCGCAAGTTCGGACGGGAGGTCGGATCACCCGGCGTCGCTCGGCCGGGCGGGGACCTCGATGGCGTCGACGTCCGGGAAGTCCGGCACGTCGGTGGCCGGGCGGGGCGGGGCCTCTTCGGCGTCGGGCATGTTCTCCTGGTCGTCGGGCACCGGCGAGGTCTGGTAGTCGCCCGACGGGGGCTTCTCGGCCAGGAACGGGCCGAAGTCGACCGCCCCCGCGCTCCAGTCGCCCCCGCTGCCCTCCCCCTCGCACGGCGCCAGCGCCTCGAGGTCGTTCGGTGCGCTCGTCGTGTGCTCGTTGCCGGAGAAGCAGTTGCCGAACCCGGAGACGTCCTCCAGAGAGCCGACCGCGATGTCTGCCCGACCCGAGTCCTCGACCACGTTGTCGACCACCTGGTTGTCACGGGGGTTCCACAGCACGGTGTCCGGGATGTCCGCCGGGTCGGCCGTGGGCTCGCCCTTGGCCTCCTCGCACAGCTGGTCGTCGTCCGCGGGTGGCGGCACGACGTCGTTGGCGTCCTCCTCGGGAAACGGCACGAGGCCGATGCCGGTGAGATCGTGGTCCCACACCCGGTTGCGCTCGATGACATTCCCCACGCCGCCGGGCGCCAGGATGCCGTTGCCCATCGCGTCCAGGGCGCTGCCGATGGCCGGCGTGTCGGGCTGGTTGTTGTCGTAGACGAGGTTGCCGACGATCGTCGTCTCCCGCTGCGGGTAGCACAGCTCGTAGCTGCCCGAGTTGGGCACGATGCCCGCGCGGTTGAACCGGAACGTCGAGTTGACGATGTACAGGTCGCCGCCGGCGTTGGTGCCCGAGTAGCCGAGGCCGTTGTGCTCCGAGACCACGTCGTCGATGATGGCGTCGCAGGGGAAGCACTGGCCGATGTAGAAGCCGGCGTCGGGGCTTCCCGAGGCGTAGCTGTGCTCGAGCAGGCCCTGGACCGAGTCGAAGGCGTAGATGCCGTAGTCGCCGATGCGGTAGGTGGTGAGGTACGACCCCCGGTAGCCCTCGACCCCCGTCCAGAAGAAGCCGTTCTCGGTGTAGTTCCGGGCCGTCATGTTCTCGATGGCCACGCCGGCGGCGCCCGTCACCCGGATGCCGTTGTCGAGCTCGAAGCCGCCGTCGAGGATCACCTCGTTGCGGTCGAGCCCCCGGATGGTGAGCTCGTCGGTCGTGACGTTGACGGCCTCCTCGTAGACACCGGGCTCGATGAGGATGAGGTCGCCGGGCTGGGCGGCGTCGACGGCCGCCTGGATCGTGTCGTGGTCGCCGGGAACCCGCAGGGTGGCGGCCCCGGCGTCGCCGGTGCCGCTCGTGTCGCGACCCCCGTCCGGCTCGGCGGTGTCGTCGTCTCCGCCGCAGGCGGCGAGGACCAGGGCGCCGGCGAGGAGCGCCGCGCCGAGCCGTCGGGTGGTGGTCATGGAGGTCCTCCTTAGAGCATCAGCGGATAGGTCACGCTTGTCGCGGCTTGCATCTGCGTTGTTGCTGGGAGGCCTCGCTGTGGAGCTGTTGGCGAGGTGCAGATTCCGTACTGTTCAGTGCCACTCTCGCCCAATCCGCTCGGCCTCTTATCAGTCGGTGACGACGACGGTCCCGATCATGCCGGCGTCGGGAGTGCCGTGGATCGAGCAGTAGTAGCGGTAGGTGCCGGGCTCGTCGAACGCGTGAGAGTAGGCGTCGCCGGGCGTGAAGCCCTCCACCTCGACGCCCCAGTCGTCGCCCGCCGCCGGGAGGACGTTGTGGTCGTTGCGCCCCCGGTTGCTCCAGACGACCTCCGTACCGGCTCCGACCTGGATGTTCTCCGCCCGGAACGTGTTGTCGATGGCCGTCACCTCGGCCGGGTCGGTCTCGACGACCACCAGGTCCTCCGGCACGGTGTCGTCGGGTGCGGCGCCGTCGACGGCGTCGGACGTCCAGAGTCCACCGGCATCGCCGCCGGTCGCGTCGTCGCCGGCCGCGTCGTCACCGCAGGCACCGAGCAGTCCGACAGCCAGCAGTGCGGCCACAACCGACACGAGGGGCTTCATGGCGACGAGCGTAGACCCAGCCTTACGGTGTCAGGGAAACGGCCCGGGTCGGCCTGGTTGGGCGGGTTGGGCGTCGGCGGCGCGGGGCGCGATCGTGTCGCATGCCCATCACCACCGAGGTGCACGACTCCGGCATCGCCGAGGTCGTCGTCGACCACCCGCCGGTCAACGCCCTGCCCGTGGCCGGCTGGTTCGAGCTGGCCTCCGCCGTGCGGGCGCTGGGCGACGACGCCGCGGTGCGGGTCGTCGTCCTCCGGGCCGAGGGCCGGGGCTTCAACGCCGGTGTCGACATCAAGGAGATGCAGTCGACGGAGGGGTTCGACGCTCTGGTCGGCGCCAACCGGGGGTGCTACGAGGCGTTCGCCGCCGTCTACGAGTGCAAGGTGCCGGTGATCGCCGCCGTCCACGGCCACTGCCTGGGCGGCGGCATCGGGCTCGTCGGCAACGCCGACATCGTCGTGGCGGCGGACGACGCCACGTTCGGGCTGCCCGAGGTCGACCGGGGGGCGCTCGGGGCCGCCACCCACCTGGCCCGGCTCGTCCCCCAGCACACGATGCGGGCCATGGTGTACACGGCCGCCACCGCCAGCGCCGCCGAGCTGGCGGCGTTCGGGTCGGTGCTGCGGGTGGTGCCGCGGGAGGGGCTGCGGGCCACGGCGCTGGAGGTGGCCGGCGAGATCGCCGCCAAGTCGCCGACCGTGATCCGGGCGGCCAAGGAGTCCCTCAACGGCATCGACCTGTGGGACGTCAAGCGGAGCTACCGCTTCGAGCAGGGCTTCACGTTCGAGCTGAACTTGTCGGGCGTCGCCGACGAGCACCGCGAGCGTTTTGTTCGCGGGACTGGTCGCTCCGACGACCATTCCCGCGAACAAAACCCGTAAATGGCCCGGCCCACGGGTCACACGCTCAGCACGCCGTGGACCACGAGGTCGACGCCGCCGGCGACGGCCACCGCCGCGAACGCCCAGCGGGCCCAGTCCACAACGTGCGGGAGCTGACGCCCGCGGGCCCCCCACCGCCATCCGCCCGTGGCGGCAACAACAGCCGCCAGGGCCGCGCCCAGGGCGGCGCCGATGCCCACCGGCACGCCGCCGTCGGCGGCGACGGCCAGGACCAGCAGGGCGACGGCGGGGCGCAGCAGGGCGGGCAGGGAGACCGGCACCACGGCGCCGCCCCCGGGGCCGGCGATACCGAGCGGGTACGGCCGGTGCAGGGCGTCGACGAGCGCGGTGGCGGCCACCATGAGCCCGGCCGCCACCAGCGCCGTCGCCGGGCTGACGTCGAGCGCGTCGAGCAACGGATCGGCGATGCCGACCAGCACGGCCAGCACCGCGACGACACCGGCGCCGCCGACGGCCAGGGCCCGCGGCGACACGCCCCGCACACCCTCCGCGCTGGAGGTCCCCCCGGCGCCGGCCGAGCCGCCTGAGCCCCCGGCCTCGCCGACTCCGGCGG
>DASQUY010000547.1:0-6719 GCA_035641055.1 Acidimicrobiales bacterium
CCGCCTCGACCCCGAGCTGCTGGCGCACGGCGACCGGCGCAACGTGGCCGACCGCTACCGGTACTGGCGGATGGAAGCCATCGTCGCCGACCTCGACGGGCGCCGGCACCCGTTCCACGTGGCTGTCGAGAACTGGCGCCACGACCTGAACATCGGCGCCGTGGTCCGCAACGCCAACGCCTTCCTGGCGGCGGCGGTCCACGTCGTCGGCCGGAAGCGCTGGAACCGGCGGGGCGCCATGGTGACCGACCGGTATCAGCACATCGTTCACCACCCCACGGTCGAGGGCCTGGTCGCCTGGGCCGAGACGGCGGGTGCCGAGGTCGAGGAGACGCCGACCCCGGCGGCCGAGGCGCGGGGCGAGCGGGGCCTGCCCATCGTCGGCATCGACAACCTGCCGGGGGCGGTGCCGCTGGAGGTGGTGGCGCTCCCCCGGCGCTGTGTGCTCCTGTTCGGGCAGGAGGGCCCGGGGCTGTCCCCGGCGGCCCGCCGCGCCTGCTCTCAGGTGTGCTCGATCACGATGTTCGGCTCGACCCGGTCCATCAACGCCGGCGTGGCCTCCGGCATCGCCATGCACACGTGGGTCCGTCAGCACGCCTTGTGAGGGACTCGTACGCCTACGGCAGCACCACGAGGTCGTCGCGGTGCACGACCTCGGGGGTGACGCCGTCGGGCAGCTCGGACGTGTGTCGACCGGCCACCTCGCGCAGTCCGGCGGCGTCGAGCCGGCACAGGCCCTTGGCGAAGATCTCGCCGTCGGGTCCGGCGATCTCGACGGGCTCATCGGCCTGGAATCCGCCCTTCACCCCGGTCACCCCGGCGGGAAGCAGCGACACTCCCCGCTCCAGCAGAGCGCGGCGCGCCCCGTCGTCGACCACCACGGTGCCCGATGATCCCACGGCGAAGGCGATCCAGAGCTTGCGGGCCGGCAACCGGCGGGCCCGGGGAACGACGACCGTCCCCACCCCCGGCGCTCCCGACACCGCCTCCACCAGGACATCGGGCCGATCGGCGCGGGCAATGACGGCGCGCACCCCCGACCAGGCGGCGATCTTGGCTGCCGCCAACTTTGACGCCATGCCCCCGCTGCCCCGCTGACTGCCGGTACCCCCGGCCATGGCTTCCAGCGTGTGGTCGACCTCGACGACCTCCTCGATCAGCGACGCCTCCCCGCCGACGCGGGGATCGCCGGTCAGCAGCCCCGGTTGGTCCGTCAGCAGCACGAGCAGGTCGGCGGCGACGAGGTGGGCCACGAGGGCGGCCAACCGGTCGTTGTCGCCGAACCGGATCTCGTCGTCGGCGATGGCGTCGTTCTCGTTGACGACCGGCACGACGCCCAGCTCCAGCAGCCGGGTGAGGGTCGAGCGGGCGTGCAGGTACTGCTGGCGGACGGTGAAGTCCAGGGGCGCCAGCAGCACCTGACCGCCGACGACTCCGCTGCGGGCCAGGGCGGCGTCGTACACGCGCATGAGCCGGCTCTGGCCTACGGCCGACACCGCCTGCAGCGACACGGCGTCGCGGGGGCGGGCCGACTCGAGCCCGAGCGCCGGGAGGCCGGCGGCGATGGCGCCGCTCGTCACCATGATCGCCCGGTGACCGATCTCGCGCACTGCCGCGACCTCGCGGCAGAACTTGGCGATCGCCGCCTCGTCGATCTCCCCCGACTCCGTCGTGATCGACGACGAGCCGACCTTGGCGACGACGATCATCGCCGGGTGCTCCCCGCGGGCCCGTACGTCCCCGAGGCAATGGGTTCCATGTCCCCGGGGGCGAGGTCATGGGTTCCGATTCCGGAACTCATGACCTCGGGCCGGACCTGGTGGAACCTATGACCTCGGGTCACGACGCCCCCTCCCCGTCCCGGTCGGCGTCGTCCTCGTCCTGGTAGTCGAAGACGAGCGAGCCGATGCGCACCCGGTCGCCTGGCCGGACCCCCGCCCGGGCCAGCGCCCGGTCCACCCCCAGGCGGCGCAGACGGCGGTGGGCCTCGGCGAGGGCGTCCGGTCGGGTGAGGTCGGACAGCGCCACCGCACGGGCGGCCTCGCGTCCCTCGACCACCCAGCCCTCCCCGTTGCGGACGACCTCGTAGCCGCCCCGGGCCGGGCGGTGGACGACGAACTGGGTCGGCTCGGGCTCGGCGGCGCGGGCGCGGCGCACGGCGTCGGCGAGGAGGCGGACCAGCCGCCGGACGCCGAGCCCGGTCACGGCCGACACCGGCAGGTCGACCGGGGCGTCGCCGGGCACGTCCCGGTCGCCGCTCGCCCCTTCGGCGAGGTCGGCCCGGCTGCCGACGACGAGCCGCTCCCGCTCGAGCAGCTCCGGCTGGTAGGCGTCCAGCTCGGCCAGCAGCACGGCGAGCTGCTCGGCGGGCGACTCTGCCCCAGGTGCCAGGTCGAGCAGCACGCACAGCGCACGCGCCCGCTCGACGTGCCGCAGGAACCGGTGACCGAGGCCCCGCCCCGCGCTCGCCCCCTCGATGAGGCCGGGGATGTCGGCGACCACGTACTCGTCGCCCTCGTCGAGGCGCACCACGCCGAGGTGGGGCTCGAGGGTCGTGAACGGGTAGTCGGCGACCTTCGGCTTGGCTGCCGAGATGCGGCTGATCAGCGTCGACTTGCCGACGTTGGGGAACCCGACCAGCGCCACGTCGGCCAGCAACTTGAGCTCGAGCCGCAGCCAGCGCTCCTCCCCTTCCTCGCCCTGCTCGGCGAACGTCGGCGCCCGTCGGCGGTTGGAGAGGAAGCGGGCGTTGCCCCGGCCACCCCGCCCACCCTCGGCCGCCAGGTGACGGTCGCCCGCGTGCACGAGGTCGGCCAGGACGCCGCCATCCCGGTCCCGCACGACCGTCCCCTCGGGCACCGGCACGAGCACGTCGCGCCCGGCCGCCCCGTGGCGGCGCTTGCCGTGGCCGTGGCCGCCGTCACCGGCTCGGCGGTGGGGTTGGTCCCGAAAGGCCAGCAGCGAGGCGACGCTGCGGTCCGCCACCAACCAGACGTCGCCCCCCGATCCCCCGTCGCCACCGTCCGGCCCGCCCCGGGGGACACGGGCCTCGCGGCGGAACGACACCGCGCCCGCGCCGCCGTCGCCGGCCTTCAGGTGGATGTTGCACTCGTCGACGAACTGGGACACCGCCCCCGGAGTATGACGGGCGGCCCGGCGACGTGCGAGCGCGATGGGCTACTGCTGCGTCGGGACGATGTCGACGAGCTTGCGGCCCCGGCGTTGGCCGAACTTGACGGTGCCGGTGGCCTTGGCGAAGAGCGTGTCGTCCCCGCCCCGGCCGACGTAGGTGCCCGGGTGGAATCGGGTGCCCCGCTGGCGCACGATGATCGTGCCGGCGTTGACCAGCGTCCCGTCGTACACCTTCACGCCGAGGCGCTTGGCCTGCGAGTCACGACCGTTCTTGGTCGAGCCGGCGCCTTTGGTCTTGGACATGTCGTCGATCTCCTCAGCTGGTCGAGCTGCCCGAGCTGCTCGAAGTGCTGGACTTACTCGAGCCACTCGAGCCACTCGAGCTGCGTCCACTGCTCGAGCTCCGTGAGCTCTTGGTGATCGCGGTGATCTCGATGGTCGAGTAGCGCTGGCGATGCCCCCAGCGGCGGGCGCTCCGGGTCTTGTTCTTGTAGGTGAACCCGGTGATCTTCGGTCCCTTGGTCTCACCCACGACCTTGGCCGTGACCTTGGCCTTGGCCAACGCCTTGGGGCCGGCCAGTACCGTGTCGCCGTCGACCAGCAGGACGGCCTTCAGCTCGACCTTGCCGTCCTTGCCGTCGCCGCCCAGCAGCTCGACGTCGAGCTGCTGGCCCTTCTCGACCCGGTACTGCTTCCCACCGGTCTTGATGACTGCGTACATGCGATCTGCCTCGTGATGCGGACGCGTCAGCCTACCAGTGGACTCAGTCCGGGAGCAGTTCCTTGTCGATGAGGACACCGCGTCCCTCGCACTCGGGGCAGCGGTCGACGAACGACTCCAGCAGGCCCTCGCCGATGCGCTTGCGGGTCATCTCGCACAGGCCCAGCTCGGAGATCTCGAAGACCTGCGTGCGGGTCTTGTCCCGCGACAGCGCGTCGCGGAACACCCGCACGACCTCCTCGCGGTTGTCCTTGCGCTCCATGTCGATGAAGTCGACGACGATGATGCCGCCGATGTCGCGGAGCCGGAGCTGGCGGGCAACCTCGACCGCCGCCTCGAGGTTGTTCTTGAACACCGTCTCCTCGAGGCTCGAACGGCCCACGTTCTTGCCGGTGTTCACGTCGATGACGGTCAGCGCCTCGGTGCGCTCGATGATCAGCGAGCCGCCCGAGGGCAGCCACACCTTGCGGTCGAGTGCCCGGTGCAGCTGCTCGTGGACGTGGTGGCGCTCGAACAGGGGCAGCCGCTCGGCCTCGGCGTCGTAGTACTGCACCCGGTCGGCCAGCGCCGGCGTGATCGACGTCACGTAGTCGCGCACCTGGGCGTGCAGGTCCGCGTCGTCGATGAGGACGCTGCGGTACTCCTGGTTGAACTCCTCCCGGATCACGCGCACGACCATGTCTGGCTCGCGGTAGAGCAAGGTGGCGGGCCGCGACCGCTTGGCGAGCGCCTCGATCTGCTCCCACTGCGACAGCAGCCGGCGCACGTCGTCCTCGATCTCCGCCTCGGTGACGTTCTCGGCCGCCGTGCGGACGATCACGCCGTGCTGCGCCGGCTTGGCCCGGTCGAGGATCTGCCGCAGCCGCCGGCGCTCGTCGTCCGGGAGACGCTTGGAGATCCCGTAGGTCGACGAGTTGGGGATGAGCACCACGAACCGCCCCGGCAGCGAGACCTCCTGTGTGAGGCGGGCGCCCTTGGCGCCGATCGGGTTCTTCGTGACCTGGCAGAGGATGGTCTGTCCGGCCTTGAGAACCTCCTCGATGCGGGGACGGCCGTTGGCGCGGCCCTCGATGTCCTCGGGGTCGTAGTGCACGTCGCCCCGGTAGAGCACAGCGTTCTTGGGGGTGCCGATGTCGACGAACGCGGCCTCCATCCCGGGCAGCACGTTCTGCACGCGGCCCAGGTAGATGTTGCCGTGGATCTGCGACACGTCGTCGGCCGGGCGCGACACGTAGTGCTCGATGAGAGACCGGCCCTCGAGCACGGCCATCTGCGTCGCCGTCGGGGTCACGTGGACCACCATCGAGTACCGCCCGACGGGGCGGCCCTTGCGCTCCCGTCCCCGGCGGCGCCCGAGCTCCTCCTCGTCGAGGTCGACGGGATCGTGAGCGAGCACGGCCTCGACGGGACGGTCCGCAGCCTGCTTGGCGCTCGAGCGGCCCCGCCCGCCGCGGCGCCGGCGGCGGCGCTTGCCGCCCTCCCCGGCAGGGCGCCCTTCGGAGTCCTCGGATGGGCCCTCGGCGGGACGCAACGCGTCCACCGGAATGGTGTCGCCGATCTTGGGCTTGGCCGGCGCCCCCGGGGGCGACGCCTTGGGGACCAGGGCCTCGGCCGCCGCCTCGACCGACGCCGGCCGTCCCTCGCGGTGGAGGTCGGGCAGCTCGGGGTTGCGGTCGTCCGGTCCGTTCGGCGAACCGGCCGCCGCGGCAGTGGCCGTGGCGGCGGTCCCGCCGGGTTCGTCCGGAGACACGGCGCCGTCGCTCCGGGGCTTGCTGCGCTTGCGCCCGCCGCGGGAGCCGCGGCGCCGGCGCTTGCGACCGGACCCCGTGACGTTCCCGTCGGACCGCTCGTCGGGGGGCGGCGTCGTCGCCGACGTCTCAGGTGCGGCTCCTGGCGCCTCCGTGTCGCCAGACTGCTCGCCCCCTCGGCCGGTCGGGCCGGGGACCGCTGCATCGGACATGGGTACGTTCCCTTCTCATGACGCACGCGCCTCGAGCGCGCGGGGCGGCGTCGCTGCCGGCGGGAGCTCGATGAGCTCGCGCCGGGCGCCGCCGACCTGAGTCCATTGGTTGATGCGCGCGGCCCGCTCGACGCGCCAGGCGGGATCGATCGCGGCGAGGAGCTCCGCCGGGCGCAACCCCCGGGGCTGCGTAGCGAGCTCGGCCTCGATCGTCGTGCCGCCGGGCGCGGCAGCGAGCACCTCCGCGCTGAGGATGGCGGGCCGCACGTCGTCGGTGACGGGCTGACCCTTGCGCTCGCGGGTCACGACGAGCTCGGTGGCGGCCAGAGCGTCCCGCGTCGCGGTGGCGACGGAGGGCGGGTCGGCCGCCACATCGATGTGCCAGGTGCAGCTGGTCACGGCCTGCTGGAGGGAGGTGGCTCCCGGCGGCAGGGCCACGTCGAGGTATTCGCCGTAAGACTCGTACCCCGTGGACAGGGCGAGCCCGAAGCTGAGCTTGGGGCGGGGACTGAAGCCCTCGGAGTACGCGATGGGAAGCTCGGCCCGGCGCAGCGCGCGCTCCCAGATGCGAGCCACGTCGCGGTGGCTCGTGAACCTGATCTTCCCCAGCTTCGAGAAACGGATGCGCAGAGCGGCCATCACCGCGCCCCCACCAGCGTCCTCGGGGGCCGCACCGCGACGGGCACAACGTCGCCGACCAGGTGACCGGTCGACAGATCCTGCCCGGTCCCCTGGCTGCCGCCGGCCGGCGGGACGGCCGAGGCGACGACGTGCTCGATCCCATAGCCGGTGCAGGCGCCGCAGTCGTAGCACGGCGTCCACCGGCAGTCCTCGAGCCCGAGCTCGGCCAAGGCGTCCTGCCAGTCCGTCCACAGGAAGTCCTTGTGGAGCCCGGCCGACAGGTGG
>DASQUY010000548.1:0-3636 GCA_035641055.1 Acidimicrobiales bacterium
TCGCCGCTGTCGCCTCAGTCACGCTCACTGCCATGTCTCGATTACCGATGCGGAGCGCCCGCGGATTTCTCGCGGGTACGTTGAGCGGGTGGCCCGAAATCCCTTCGCGGCTTGGCGCAGTAAAGAGAATGTGTGGGACGTGTCCGACGAGGCGCTCTTCGCCGGCTACGCCTCGGGTGATCCCGAGGCGGCGGCGTACTTCGTGGACCGGTTCCAGCAGCGGGTGTACGGCCTGGCGCTAGCGATCGTGCACACACCGGTCGACGCCGAAGAGGTGGCGCAGGAGGCCTTCGTGCGCGCCTGGCGGTTCGCCGCCAGCTTCGACGAGCGCCGAGGGTCGGTGGCGGCATGGCTGCTCGGGATCACGCGCAACGTCGCGCTCGACGCTGTCCGTGGGCGGGGCCGGCGTCCCGAACCCGTCCCCGAGCCCGTGACCGACGGGCGGCACGCGGTCGACCCGATCGACGTCCCCGGCACCGTCGAACGACGGGCCGACGCGCAGCGGGTGGTCGAGCTGATGCTCTCGCTCCCGGCGCCCCAGCGTCAGGCGCTAGCCGCCGTCACGCTGGGGGGCCTGAGCACGCGCGAGGTCAGCGAGCTTGCCGGCATCCCCCAAGGGACGGTGAAGACTCGGATCCGCTTGGCACTGCGGAAGCTGCGCGACGAGATGGGCTCGGAGGTGCCGCATGCGTGAGCTGCAGTGCCCCGAGGTGCGTGAGATGGCGCCCGACGTCGCGCTCGGGCTGCTCACCGGTGAGGAGCGCGCCGCCGCGCTCGGTCACCTGGAGGGCTGCACGGCCTGCCGCGCCGAGGTGGCGACACTGGCAAGTGTGGCCGACGAGGTGCTGCTCACGGCGCCCGACGCCACCCCGCCCGAGGGTTTCGACCGTCGCGTGCTGGACCTGCTGGCTGCCGAGCGTTCGGCCCTGGCGACGCCCGAGGAGGCCGACGTCCGCCCGCACCGGCGTGGTCCTGCTCGCC
The DNA here is from genome assembly GCA_035641055.1 of Acidimicrobiales bacterium. Lineage (GTDB taxonomy): Bacteria > Actinomycetota > Acidimicrobiia > Acidimicrobiales > VFJN01 > DASQUK01. The sequence goes on from DASQUY010000548.1 coordinate 982, forward strand.
GCCCCCGTCGGGCGGCGGGTGTTGCCGTGGCGGCAGCGGCCGCCGTGGCGCTCGTGGCGGCGGTGGCGACGACTCTGGTCACCCGGGGCGGCGACGCCCCCAGCGAGACCACCGCGCCCATGACCACCAGTGCGGGCGAGGTGGTCGGTGAGGCCACGGTCCACGACGGCGACCCCACGATGGTCGACGTCGCCCTGCCGGGCTGGGAGTTCCCCCCGTACGTGCAGGACTACTGGTTGGCGATCGAGCTGGACGGCGGCGAGCGCATGATGGCTCACCTCACCACCGAGGACACCTGGTGGGAGGTCCCGGTCGAGGCCGCCGCCGACGAGGTCACCGCCGTCTCGCTGCTGGACGGCAACGGCCGAGTGTGGTGCTCCGCCGAGTTCCCGGTCTGAGATACCGAACGCGCGGTGGTTACGGGGGTCGTGGCCCCTCTGTCCACCGCACGTTCGAGGTTCGGTAATCTCGGCTGGTCCGGAGGGGCGCCCGGCGGACGAGGGGAGAAGAGCACCAGCGACATGCACCCCGACTTGCCGCAGGAGCAGGCCTACTTCGATCGCGCCCTGGCGCTGCGCGACCGCCAGCAGGCCGTCCTCGAGCGGGCGCCGAGCCTGGCGGCCCACCCCACCGCCACGCTCGAGCTGCGCCGCCGGATCAGCGGGCTCGGGGTGCTCGATCCCGACGAGGCCGTCGCCTTCGGCCGCATCGACGTGTGCGGCCAGCGCTGGTACATCGGCAGGACCGCCATCTGGGACGACGACAACGAGCTCGTCGTCGTGGGGTGGCAGGCGCCGATCGCTGCGCCCTTCTACACGGCGACACCCCGCGACCCCCAGGGGCTCGACGCCCGACGCGTCTACCGCTGCCACGCCAACCAGATCCAGGACATCGACGAGATCGTCTTCCGCGACGTGGCCGAGGCCATAGCCGAGGGACGCGAGCCCGGCCCGGTGCTGTCCGACGCCCTGCTCGAGTCGTTGGGACGCGACCGGTCGGGCGAGCTGGCCGAGATCGTCGCCACCATCCAGGCGGCGCAGTACGACGTCATCAGCCGCGACATCGACCAGCTCCTCGTCGTGCAGGGCGGACCGGGCACGGGCAAGACGGTCGTCGGCCTGCACCGGGTGTCGTGGCTGCTGTTCAACCGGCGGGACCGGCTCGGACCCAACGACGTGCTCATCGTCGGCCCCAACCCCGCTTTCGTGCGCTACATCTCCTCGGTGCTGCCCTCGCTCGGTGACGAGGCCGTGCTGCAGCTCCCCCTCTCGGCGCTCGGCCCCCGGGTCCGCATCGGGCGCGTCGACCCCCCGGAGCTGCGGCGCCTCAAGGGTGACGGGCGCATGCTCCGCCTGCTGGAGCGAGGTTTGCGCAACCGCCAGCGGGTCACGCTCGACGACGTCGAGCTGCGCGGCGCGGGTTCCCGGGTGGTGCTCGACGGCCGCCGGGTGGCGGCGCGGGCGCGTCGCCTGCTGGGCCGCCCGCACAACGAGGCCCACCGCGAGTTGCGGGCGTTCCTCGTCGACGAGGTGCGGCGGCACGGCGCCGACGACCCGCCGCTCGACGAGATCGACAGGTACCTGCGGCGGGCCTGGCCACACCTCACGCCGCAGGCCTTCCTCATCGAGCTGCAATCAAGCCGGCAGCAGCTGGTCGCCGCCGCGCTGGGGACCCTCGACGCGGCGGAGCTCGACCTCCTGGCGCTGCCGCCGCGGACGGGCGTCTCGAGCTGGCAGTGGTCGGTGGACGACATCCCGCTGCTCGATGCGGCCGAGGCCCTGCTCAACGGCCGGCCGGCGAGCTATGGACATGTCGTCGTCGACGAGGCGCAGGACCTGTCGGCGATGCAGCTGGCCTCGATTCGCCGCCGGTCGCGGTCGGGCTCGATGACCGTCCTCGGTGACCTGGCACAAGCGACGAGCCCGTGGGCCCACGAGTCGTGGGACGAGGTGGTGGGGGCGCTCCGCCAGGATGGGGTCGCAGCCGAGACGGTCGAGCTCGAGCTCGGCTACCGGCTCCCGGCCGAGGTCCACGAGGTGGCCATGCGCCTGCTGCCCGAGGTGGCGCCGGCGCTGCGGAGCCCGCGGGCGGTGCGGCGGACGGGCCAGGAGCCGCTGGTGGCGTCCACGGATCCCACCAAGCTCGTCCCCGGCACCGTGGCGATGATCCGGTGCCTGCTGGGCGGCGGGCTCGTGGGCGTGGTGTGCCCGGCGGGGCTGCGCGCCGATCTGGGACCCGCCCTGGATGCCGAGGGCCTGGCCTGGTCGCCCGAGCTACGGGCGGCGGCCACGCCCATCGTTGTCCTGACCGTCGACGAGGTGAAGGGCCTCGAGTTCGACAGCGTGGTCGTGGTCGAGCCCGCCCGGATCCTGTCCGAGCAGGGGTTGCGGGCCCTCTTCGTGGCGATCACGCGGTGCACCAGCCGTCTGGCCCTCGTGCATGCCCAGCCGCTGCCCGAGATCCTGGGGCTCGAGCCACCCCCCGCCCGAGACCCCGCCCGAGAAGGGGAGGCCGACACCGCGGCCGGCGTCGACCCGGACGAACCGACCGGCGAGTCGGACGTCGTCGACCTTGTGGACCGCGAACCCGGGCCGGTGGTGGAGGCCGTCGAGGGCCTCGACGGCCTCGAGGCCGAGATCCTGCAGGCGGTGGCCA
>DASQUY010000549.1:0-2325 GCA_035641055.1 Acidimicrobiales bacterium
TGCCGGTCCGACCTGTCGAACGGCGGCTGCCCGGTACCCACGCCCGCCGACCCCTCGGCCGGATCGGACGGGGCGAGGCCGGCGGCCGCCCAGGCGCACCACGGTCGGGCGGGGCAGGCGCCGCAGTCGGGCCGACGGCGCCGGCACACGGTGCCCCCGAGCTCCATCACGGCCTGGTTCCACGCCCACGCCCTGCCCGGCGGCACCAGCTCGTCGGCCCGGGCCTGCGCCTGGGTCCTCGACCGCAGCGGGCGTCCCTCCCACCGGGCCAGCACCCGACCGACGTTGGTGTCCACCACGCCGACGTCGTCCTCGAAGGCGAACGCCAGCACCGCCCGCGCCGTGTACGGACCGACACCGGGGAGGGCCAGCAGCGCCGCCAGGCCGCGGGGCACGGCACCGGCGTGGCGCTCGGCGATCGCCTGGGCGCTGCGGTGCAGGTTGACGGCCCGCCGGTTGTAGCCGAGTCCTGTCCACTGACGCAGGACCTCGCCCGGGGCTGCGGAGGCGCACGCCGCCGGTGTGGGGAAGCGGGCCAGGAACCGCCGGTAGTAGGGCACCACCCGGTCGACCCCGGTCTGCTGCGCCATGACCTCCGAGACGAGCACGGCCCACGGATCGCGGGTCCGGCGCCACGGCAGGTCACGCAGGTGGCGCTCGCCCCAGGCGAGCACGGCCCGCTGCCGATCGTCCGCCACCCCCGGGGCTCCGAGGCACGACGAGAGGGCGGGCATCACTCGCCGGCGAAGACCTCGTCGCCGTACGGGTAGCGGCGCTCGGGGGCGTGCTCCCGCTTCCAGACCATCACCTTGCGGACGAAGCTGCAGACCTCCTCCTGGCGCTGGTTGATCCCCTTGGTCTCGACGGTGACGATGCCGCGCTTGCCGTCGGACGTCTCCTTGACGTCGAGGACGCGGGTCACGGCGTAGACGGTGTCGCCGTGGAAGGTGGGCTTGGGATGCTTGAGCGACTCGATCTCGAGGTTGGCCACGGCGGCGCCGCTGACATCCGGCACCGACAGGCCCAGCACCAGCGAGTACACGAGGTTCCCGACCACGACGTTGCGCCCGTGCACGGTCTCGTTCTCGGCGAACCACTGGTTGGTGTGCAGCGGGTGGTGGTTCATCGTGATCATGCAGAACAGGTGGTCGTCGTACTCGGTGATCGTCTTGCCGGGCCAGTGCCGGTAGACGTCGCCGACCTCGAAGTCCTCGAGGTGGCGGCCGAACGGGCGGTCGATCGTGCTCATGGCCGCCAACGCTAGGGAGGTGGAACGCACGGGAGCCAGCGTCGCGTAGAGTCGCCGCCCACCGTCTCGTGAAGGGGAGAGCATCGATGACGGCGGAAGGGTTGGGGAGCCGCGGTGGGCGTCGGGGCCGACGCCTGCTGCTCGTCGGGAGCACGACGTTGGCGCTGGCGGCCGGCGCCGCCTGCGCCAGCGAGGCGGAGCTGCCCGGCGTATCGGCGGGCGACGGCGAGTTCGAGGCGACGCCCGAGTTCCTGGCGGACGCGGCCCGACGCTCGTCTGGTGAGGCCTACCGGCTCGAGATGGACCTGGCGATGGAGCTGGCCCTCCTCGCCGAGTCGGTCGACGTCGACTGGCAGGTGATGTCGGGAGAGCTGGAGGGCGAGCGGTACGAGATGACCATGGACCTGGGCCCGATGTTCGAGGCGATCGGCGAGGTGGCGCCCATGCCGCCGTCGCTCGGCGACGCCGACCTCACCGTGGAGATGGCGGGGGCTGCCGACGTGATGTACTTACGGGCGCCGCTCTTCGAGGCGATCGCCGACATGGGAGGCGGTGCAGCGCCGGGTGGTCCGTTGGGCGACCTGGCCCGCCTCGGCAGCGACTGGGGGCGGGTCGACCTGACCCGGCTCGGCGACGGGTCACCGCTGAACGACGTGGCCAGCGCCGCTGGTGTCCAGGCCGCCGATCCCCGCGCCTTCCTCGAGCTCGTCGCCGGTGCCGACGAGGTCGAGGAGCTGGGCGACAGCCAGGTGCGTGGCGTCCCCGTGCACGGCTTGGCCGCCGAGGCCACCCTCGGTGAAGTGCTCGAGGCGTCAGGCGACGATCCCGAGCTCTATACCGAGAGGAACGAGCTGCCGAGCGACGCGCTCGAGGTGCCGTTGCCCATCGAAGTGTGGATCGACGGTGACGGCCTGGTGCGCCGGATCGCCTACGAGATGGATCTCGGCGAGCTGGTCGAGGCGTCCGAGGAAGCCGGGACCGTGACGCCCGACACGTTCTCCGCCGCCGTCACGCTCGACTTCTTCGATTACGGCGACGACTCGATCGCCATCGAGCTGCCCGACCCCGACGAGGCC